>JBAYMI010000056.1:0-9912 GCA_041663625.1 Methanoregula sp. | reverse complement strand
AGAAGCTCTTCAACGGTCCCGCCGATATCCCCGGATTTGTTCAGGCGATCGATAACCTCCCCCTTCTTGACGCCGGCAACGCTCCGGATCGCATCGTAGAGGATGTTGGGGCCGATGCCCAGTTTCCGGGAGTTCCAGTCAGGGAAGGCCCTCCCCATCACGAACCGGACAAAGACCGGCAGTTCCTCATCAGAGAGTCCCGGCAGCACGCGGCTGATGATCTCGATCATGTCGAGTCTGCCGGGGGTTTTCTCCAGCTGCTCGCAGGTCCGTGCAAAATCCAGGAAGAGCATGGCGTTTCTCGTGTGAGATCTTACTTGGGAGGGTGGATTAACGTTTTGATACTCAAGGATGGCAGGCGGTGCTGGTATTTCAGAGCCGGATCTCCTGCCGGCATCCGTTGCTCGTCCCGCACTGGGTTGCGACCGTGACCCGATCTTCCTCGTAGAAGAGGCCGAGCCCTTCGCGGGCGCTTCCCATTGCCTTCTCAGGTGTATTGTTGATCTCGCTTAAGTGCGCGAGGATAACCTGCGGAACATCCTTCCCGAACCCCCGCAGGCATTCGGCAGCGGCATTGTTCGAGAGATGTCCCTTCTTCGACCGGATCCGGCGCTTGAGCGACTCGGGATACGGGCCGTTTGCCAGCATCTCCGGGCAGTGGTTGCTCTCCAGGACGATACCCTCGCAGGACCGGAGGAGCCCGAGCATCTCCGTGGTCATGATTCCCGTATCCGTGCAGTACCCGATGCGTGCATCCCCTTCGGTGACGATATACCCGCAGGGTTCGGCAGCATCATGGGAGGTGGCAAAGGGCTCGATGGAAAAATTCCCGACCGCGAACCGCTCGTGGTACCGACAGGTATGATGGGCAAGCGGCTTCTTGGATGTACGGCGGTATTCAAGAAAATCCCGGAGGGTTCCTTCCGTTGCATAGACCGGGATGTTGAGCTTGCGGGCAGTCACATCAAGCCCCCGGATATGGTCACCATGTTCGTGCGTGACCAGCACCGCATCGACCTTCCCGGCATCCAGCCCTGCCGCAGCCATCCGGCTGAGCAGTTCCTTTGTACTCAGGCCGGCATCAATGAGAATGGCACCGGCACTTCCCTCAATAACGGCACAGTTTCCCTTGCTCCCGCTGGCAAGCACAGTACAGCGCATTGTCTCATTATTTGCCGTACACGTATTAGAAACACGTTCCCGTTCAGGGATGGGGAGTGTCCTGGTTCAGGAAATATCCCTGCAAACCTTCAAAAAAGAGTGTCCGGGGTTTTCCCGGAATATTATTTCCTGGGCTTGTGCGCTTCGTATTCGGCAAGGACCGGCGCTATGGTCTTGGTGGCTATGGACCTGCGCACCAGCGCTGTGAGCTTATGGCAGTAGTGGATATGCGCTATCTGGAAGCTGACAATGAGCCCGAAACAGAAGCAGGTGATGCTGATTAACAGGTAACTGACAACGTCTACCATATTTCTCCCCCTTAAGACTCCCGTGAGAGTTCATCCACGATAGGGATGACAGAATCGGCGTCTGAACATTCCCTGGCAACAACCATGAACCGGTTTGTATAGTGCATTATCAGCAGCTGGTACCCGAGGACAATCCCGATAGTGAACGTGATGATCCCGATACCAGCATAGATCAGGAGATCGGTGAGCATATCAACCATAGCGCATCTCAATGACTGTTACAGTCAGCAACCAGATAAATTTATTGAATAGTATTTTTGCTCACGCCCGTTTGAAAGCGTTGAAAAGGTTAACACCTAGCATCACGTTACTTTATTTCAAGGAATACGGCAGAGCCGGTCCCCGTTTCGGAGTCTTGCCAAACGATTCCCGGCTCCCGTTCACCCCCAGGCAACCAGCATGACCCAGGAACCGCCCCTCCCCCTCTCGTTCTCGCTCTCGGAGCTGGCAGGATCGATGGGTGATTTCGGGACGATCATCCCGCTCATCCTTGCGGTTGCCCTTGTCTCGGACGTTGATCCCCGCTACATTCTTCTCTTCTTTGGGATCTGGTTCATCCTCACCGGCCTCTATTACCGGCTGCCCATCCCGCTGGAGCCGATGAAGGCCATCGCTGTTGTTGTGATTGCGGCCGGTGCGGTGGGAGGGATCTCGGCCGGGGAGATCGCAGCAGCAGGGCTTATCCTTGGTGTGATCTTCCTCCTGCTCGGGTACGGGCAGTTCTTCTCGATCATTGAACGGTGGGTTCCGCAGAGCGTGGTGCGGGGCATCCAGCTGGGGCTCGCCCTGCTCCTCTTCAAGTCGTCGGCCGGGTTCATCATGAAAGACCCGCTCTACTTTGGGATCGGCATCGCGGTCATCATCGGGTTTTACCTCCTTGTCCGGTACCGCGGGATCCCAGACCTCTCCTCGATCTGCGTGATCGGCATCGGTCTTCTTGGTGGGATCCTGCTCTATGGCCTGCCCCCCCTCAGTCTGATTCCTGCTCCCCAGTTGGTCATCCCGCTCCCCTCTGACTTCCTGCCAGCCCTCTCAACGCTCGTCCTCCCTCAGGTGGTCCTCACCATCGCGAACGCGATCCTGGCAACGGCACTGCTGACAAAAGACCTGTTCGGCAGGGATGTTCCTCCTAAAAAATTTTCGACCACGATCGGGCTCATGAACCTGACCTCCGTTCCATTCGGAGGGTTCCCGATGTGCCATGGGGCCGGGGGGCTTGCCGGGCAGTACCGGTACGGCGCCCGGACGGGAGGGGCAAATATCTATGCCGGGCTGATCTTCCTCATACTTGCCCTCTTTTTCACGTCACCCCAGGTACTCTCCATCATCGCGGTGGGTGTTCTCGGAGCCCTGCTGGTCTTTGTGGGTATCGAGATGGGGCGCCATAGTCTCAAGTCGGATTCCCTGCCCGTGACCCTTGTTATCGGGATCCTTGCCCTGGTCAGTTCCATTACCCTTGCGTTTATCGTGGGGATGGTGCTTGCGTATCTTGTGGCGTGGAACCGCAAGGGAGCGGTGCAGGAACCTGCGTGAGCGGTGCCTTCCTGCATCTCATCTCTCATGGGTGCGGTCCAGTGACACTCCAATCGTCCCGTCCTTTGACTGCCAACGGGATTGCGCGGACATCCTGGTAACCAGTGAGATACTCCTGTCAGGGTACTTGTGACGGGAGCCTGCCGGCACATAGGTGAAAAAAGACAAAAAAAGACGAAAAATGATGATGCGATGAGCATTGCCGGCAGGCTGCGCCCGAATAACTGAAGGCGTTTCTTCAGGTGCCGCCTCACCAGAGGATTACCTCGACTTCGCTTCCCTTCTCAAGCCCTTCGTAGCCTGCCGGGATGCGGATGAGCCCGTCGCTCTTCACCAGCGTGTTCAGGAGTCCTGACTTGCCGAAGAGCGGAGTTGCAACTCCCTGGTCCACCACAACGCGGACATATTCCTCCCGACCCCGCTGCGACGGGATGTTCACGCCAAGGGTTGCTTTGACTGCCCGGAGCCGTGGCTTCTTCTGCCCGAGCATTTTATCGAGCAGCGGGCGGACGATTGCAATGATGACCACAAAGGCGGAGGCCGGGTGGCCGGGCAGGCCAAAGACCGGCTTCTTCCCAATCATCCCGATGATCGTGGGCTTGCCCGGTGCGATCGCGATCCCGTGGACCAGCACCTCGCCATTTGAGGCAATCACCGCTGCGGTCATATCCCGGTCGTCCTTGGAGCTGCCCCCGGAGAGGAGGACAACATCGCATTCCGAAAGGGCCTGGGCTATCCTCTGCTCGAATGCTTCGCGTTCATCCCTGACGATTCCGTAGAGCCGGGGAATGCACCCGTATTCAGCAAGCCATGCTGCAAGCATGGGGCCGTTTGCGTCCCTCACCTGTCCCGGCTCCGGGATGACCGAGGCCGGAACAAGCTCGTTGCCGGTAGAGATGATCCCGACCACGGGTTTCTGTGCTACCGGCACCGCTGCGCACCCGCAGGCTGCAAGGACTCCGGCATCCTGCGGGGTGAGCTTCCGACCCTGGTGAAAAACCGTTGCCCCCTTCTGGAAATCCTCATCCCGCAACAAGATGTTCTCGCCATGGGATGCCGGTTTTTTGATGAGGATGGTGTCCCCGGCTGCCTCGGTATATTCCACCATCACGGCGGCATCGGCTCCTGCCGGGAGGAAACCCCCGGTCGGGATGTACGTGCACTCGGTATCTGCAATGGCAAGATTCGCGTCCCGTCTCCCCATCGCCACCCGGCCCACACACCGGAGAAGGGCCGGGGATGAACTGCCTGCACCGGTGGTATCCGCCGCCCGGACTGCATAGCCGTCCACCACCGAACGGTCAAAGCCGGGGATGTCGGTATCGGTTGCGATATCCTCTGCCAGCACGCGGCTGGCGCACTGGTCGACGGGTACCGTTTCAGTTTTGGGTGCCGGGGCGATCTTCTCCGATACCGCAACCGCATCGGTTACTGCAATAACCGTGAGGAACCTGCTCATTTGAAGCAGCCCAGCTGGCATGCCCGGATCTTGATCCGGTTCTTGGTGCAGTATTCCCCGACTGCACTACGGGAGACTTTTGCCTTCTCGGCAATGGTGAATGCCTGCGGACAGGTAATGAACTCGCCAATGCCCTCTTCCTCTAACGCCTTCCTGATCTTCTCGTCACTCATGGTTCTTCATGTTTCGTGTACTTCCTTATTGGGTTTACCTTTTGCCATTGAGGGGGTAGTAAGGGAGCCTCCTGAATCCTCCTGCAAATGGATGGAACTATAACCCGGGACAGAGAGATGGAATTTAAAGCCAGTAGTTTCAGGGTTCCCGATCATGACACGGAAAACAATCGATATTTCCGGTAAGACCAGCCCGTATTGTATCGGGGTCGTGGAGAAAGAAGCAAAGGCTTTAAAGCAATCCGGTGAATTATTCATTACCTGCGATAATTTCCCCGCCGTAACAACCTCCATTCCCCGTATCGCACGGGACGAAGGACTCCTGGCAGAAACCCGGAAAACGTCGGACGGGTGCTGGGAGATCAGGCTGACGCGAAGATAAGATGTATTCCTCCATGGCCAAACCATCATGACCTCGCATTTTTTCCTTCTATCCGGATCCCTGTCCATTGAGCGGCTCTCGTGGATTGAGGAATGCCTCAAGTTCTTCTTTGTCCAGCTCTACCCGGAGACGCTGATGCACCGCGGGCCCCCGGCAAGCCCGGTCTTCACGTTCCTTGTCACGGGTGATGCCCTTTACAGCCTGGAGGACCCGGAGTCTCAGCAGGTCTGGTCCGTGATTCTCTCCCTCACAGCAGTACGGGTGATCTGCGATCGTCAGGATCTGGATCTCCGGGGGATCTCGGTCGAACGGCTGAAGATGAAGTATCCCGATCAGGTGATCGACACCAACGGCCTTGCCGCAGACAACCAGCCCTCGTTCTGGAAGGATGTCGTGGGACTCATCCGCCAGAACCGTCCGCCCCTGCCCGATGCGATTGGCTGGCTCCAGAACGGATCGCCGTACATGCACCTCTCGGCATGGTACGGCATACGGTGCCTCTCGGCAGGGCTCGAAGCCCGCCTCTCCCCGGAACTCTACGCGTACCTTGACGGGATCCACATGGGTCATACCGGGCAGAATCCCACGGAGTCCGAAAACATCGGGCTGGCCCTTGAGGAGCTCCATGATCATGCGGCAAAACAGGGGCTTACGAGCCAGTTCATTGCCTGCAACCGGTGTGCCACTGCCCGGGGATACAGTACGTTCGATGACGGCCAGGGTGCGGTGATCTCGACTTGCACCATCAAGCCGTTCCGGATCCGTGACATGAACACGCTGATCGACCGGTTCGAACGCCCCCACATCATCCTTGCTGAGAATGCCGGTTCCATCCAGTTCCCGAAGAAAGGGCCTGCCATCTCGTTCGACCGGGCAGAGAAGACGAGCACTGCCCCACCGGTAACGATTCTTGTCACCCGGAGCCCGTACAGCACCGAGCATACCTATGGCGCTATCTCGTTTGCGGTTGCCTGCGCCCACCAGGGGATCCTGACCCGGGTCATCTTCATGGAGGACGGAGTCTATGCGGTTACCGGCATCCACCGCACACCCCTAGAGTCCATGTCGTTCAATATCCATGATGTGATCAACGCGGTGGCGGGGAGCGAGAACCTCCACTTCTTTGTCCTGATGCCGTCGCTCCAGAAGCGCGGGCTGACCAAGAACAAGAACCTCAACGCGGTGCTGGATATCGGGTTCCCGGGACTCGGGAAGATATTGTTTTATCCGCCGGGCAATGTGCAGGCAGAGCACCAGCGGGTGCTGGTGTTTTAGGATACCCCCGTGAGGGGGAACTCCTGTTCTTGCTAATAAGTATACTCGCAAAACGGTACCTGATTATCAGAACGTAATGCAGCCCGCAATAACACAAGTATGTTGTAGTATGTTGTACAAATGCAAGTCCCGGTCAACTCAAATATAATATAATACGAAAAATATGGGGAAATTTCCCGGTTTTTTTAACATTATTATTCGTCAGATGTTAATCATTTGAAAATTTTTAAAATATCGGTCAACTTATTTCAGTTAATACTGATCCCGTTTAACAAAGTTTAATTACATTACAGAAAAGAACTGAAAGTTAACACAATTTTGTGTGTGATGTACATGGCGTTTTCAGTACATGTGAATATGAACCGCTGTACCGGTTGCGGCATCTGCGTGGTTGCCTGCCCGGTCAACGCCCTCGAGCTTCATACGCTCGACCCGGTGACCAAAGAGAAGATCTATCACGTCAAGGATGGGAAATCCATCGACCTTGATGCGAAGAACGAACTTTGTGCCGGCTGTGGCGTGTGTGTAGCAGCATGCCCGTACAAAGTGATCACCCTCTCCGGCAGGGGCGAGACCGGTATGCTGGGATCGATTTGAACAAGGAGATGGACGAATGGCAAAAATCCACCTGAACATGATTACCCAGCGTTCGATCGAGGAAGGCGCTGCGATGGAACAGGGAAAGACTAACCCGAACTACTTCATTGCCTGCTCGATCTGCGAGATGAACCCTGAAGACATGAAGCGTGGCGGCATCATGAAGAACACGAATGTGCGTGTTACCAGCGAATGCGGCACCGTTATTGTCAAGGCCATTGAGCCCACCCAGTACTGCCCGCCGGGCCTTGCCCACATCCGCCAGGGTGTCTGGGCAAACCAGGTCGTGCCGCCCCGGACCCAGTCCACCGGCACCCCCCAGTACAGCGGTTTCCCGGTAACCATTGAACCCGCACCGGAAGAAAAACTGAAAACTGCCCTTAACCTTGTGCAGGGTGCAGTCGGTCTCTGGAAAGGAGGTCAGTAATTATGCCCAAGCTTATCAAAGGCGTCGGATGCCCGTACTGCGGCTCATCCTGTGACGATCTCGAGGTTCTTATTTCGGATGATGAGACCAAGGTCCTTGAAGTCCATAATGCATGCATCATCGGGACCAACCTTTTCCACCATGCGAACGACCCGACCCGCCCGAAGCTCCCGCGCATGCGCCAGCCCGACGGCTCCATGAAAGAGATTCCCTATGACGAGGCAATCGACTACATGGCAAAGACCATGCTCGCGGCGAAGAAGCCCCTCATTTACGGCTTCGGCTCAACCAACTGCGAAGGCATGAGCGCAGTCGCCCGTATTGCAGAAAAATCCGGTGCGGTGCTCGACAACTGTGCAACCATCTGTCACGGGCCCTCGTTCCTTGCAATCTTCGACAACGGGTACCCGAGCTGCACGCTCGGTGAGGCAAAGAACCGTGCCGATGTTGTGGTCTTCTGGGGCTGCAACCCGATGCACGCCCACCCCCGCCACACCTCCCGGTACTCGATCTTCCCCCGTGGTTACTTCACCCAGAAGGGACAGATGCAGAGGACCGTTCTCTCCGTCGACCCGCGTGAGACCGATACCGCGAAACTCGCCGATATTCACCTTATGCTCGACCAGGGACACGACTACGAACTCTTCGATGCGTTCCGGACCGTGCTCCGTGGCTTCGACATCCCCGAGACCGTTGCGGGCATTCCCCGGGACACCATCAAGAAGTCGGTCGAGATCATGAAGAACGCAAAGTTCTGCATGATCTTCTTCGGCATGGGCTGCACACACACGAACGGCCGCAACCACAACATCGATGCCGCCATCAGCCTGACCCGCGACCTCAACGAACACACCAAGTGCTCGATCATGGCAATGCGGGGCCACTATAACATCGCCGGTCCCGGCCAGGTCTGGGCATGGCAGTTCGGGTTCCCGTACTGCATTGATCTCTCCAAGGGCACCCACGCCCACATGAACCCGGGCGAGACCAGCTCCGTTGACCTTGCAATGAGGGACGAAGTGGACTGCTTTGTCAATGTCGGTGCCGATGCGGGAGCACACTTCCCGATCCAGCCGGTCCAGCACTTAAAGAAGCACCCGTTCATCACCATCGACCCGAACTTCAACATGGCCAGCGAGATCTCGGATCTCCACATCCCTGTCCGTATTGCAGGTGTCGATGAGCCGGGCGTTGTCTACCGTATGGACAACGTGCCGATCCAGTTCAAAGCGGTGCTCAAAGGACTTCCCGGCGTACCGAGCGACGAGGAACTCTTTAACCTGGTGTACGAGCGCATGTGCGAACTGACCAACACCAAGCCCATCTGGCTTGCAGCAAAGGAAGACCGGAGATACCCCGAGTCAGAGGCGGTGATCTGAGATGTCATCAGGTGAAATTATCGTAAAGGGCGGGTTTATCATTGACCCGACCCGGAAGATCGACGGCGATGTCGGCGATGTTGCCATCAAGGACGGCAAGATTGTCGACAAGGTCAGCTCCTCTGCAAAGGTCATCGATGCGAAAGGTAAGATCGTCATGGCCGGCGGTGTGGATGTCCACTCCCACGTTGCAGGTCCCAAGGTCAATGCCGGCCGCCTGATGCGCCCTGAAGACAAGCTCAAATCAGGAGTCTGCATGAGCTCAATGGCGCAGAAGAACGGGTACCGCATGGAGTCCGGATTTTCGATTCCCTCGGTATTCAAGACAGGGTACGACTATGCCCGTATGGGATATACCTTCGTCATGGAAGCAGCAATGCCCCCGCTCCTCGCCCCGCATACCCACGAAGAGATCCACGACACCCCCATTATTGATGAAGCCGCACTGCCGGTCTTCGCCAACAACTGGTTCGTCATGGAGTACCTCAAGAAGGGCGAGGTCGAGAACACTGCAGCCTACATCGCGTGGCTCCTCAAGACCACGAAAGGCTATGGTGTCAAGATTGTCAACCCCGGCGGCACCGCAGCATGGGCATGGGGCCTTAACTGTTTAAGCCTCAACGACCCGGTCCCGTACTTCGAGATCACTCCCCGGGAGATCATCAAGGGCCTGATGGAAGCAAACGAGTACCTCGGTCTCCCGCACTCCATCCATGTCCACCAGAATAATCTCGGCAACCCCGGTAACTACCCGGACACCATCGAATCCCTCAAACTGGCGGAGGGTGTCAAGACCCACAACAAGTTCGGCCGCGAACAGGTCCTGCACTCAACCCACCTCCAGTTCCACTCCTATGGCGGGGAGGGCTGGAAGGACTTCTGCTCCAAGGCCAAAGAGGTCATGGACTACGTCAACAAGCAGAAGAATCTCACCATCGATCTTGGCTGCGTAACCCTGGACGAGACCACAACGATGACCGCCGACGGCCCGTTCGAGCACCACCTCCACGGCCTCAACCACCTGAAATGGACCAATGTTGATGTCGAAATGGAGACTGCCGCAGGCATTGTCCCCTACATCTATGACAAGAATGTCACGCCCAACGCAGTCCAGTGGGCAACCGGTCTCGAACTGGCACTCTATGCCAAGGACCTGAACCGGACGTTCCTCACCACCGACCACCCGAACGCAGGACCGTTCACCCGGTACCCCCGCGT
>JBAYMI010000055.1:0-9964 GCA_041663625.1 Methanoregula sp. | reverse complement strand
CCGTGGCCGATGGCTTGGAGACCCCGATGATACGGGCGAGTTCGGTCAGCGTGATATTCTCCTTGCGCTGGACCGCCTGCAGATAAAAATACTGGTTGATGGTGATGTCGGGAAACCCGGGTGCCGATCCTGGTTCTGATCCGTCCGCTTCAATGAGGATATGATGATATCGTTCGATGACCTGCAGGAACAGATCCCCCAATTCCATGATTATAGTGGAGCACGGCCGGCGTTTAAAGATGTTGAAAGACCCCGGGTCCGGGCACGTGCCTGGCGCAAACTCCCCGAGGCCTTTTTCCGCGTAAGGCTTCGCATCAAACAATTTATTTTTTCAATTCTGCAAAATAATTTTTTAAAATAATTTCATCATCGAATCCATTCTCTCTGTCCTTGTTAAACACCGGATATCAGAATGACCATGATGAAAATTCCTGCAGCAATGATTATGATTTTTTGATAAATATTTGATTCATTCCACGTTTTTATGAGGTAAAGTGCTACACAGAGAATTGTTAATGCAAGCAGTCCCCAGATCCACAAATCATTCATAATTACCCTCTTTTTTTTATCTTAATTAGTCGATCTCATTTCTTGTTATAGTCCGTTGATTTTTGATGATTTTTGGTTATTCGTTTTCATGCTTCGACCTTGAGGCCGGGCGACACCCCCCCCATCGTATGTCCAGATAAGGTCCCGGTCATGAAAAGGATCGATAACCGGCGGGAATAACCCGGCCTGATCAAATGCATTTCAACAGGATTAATTACCGGTCAAGGAGACATATATGAGATTTTTATGAGAAAATCATTGTTTATACTTCTCGCCGGCCTTGCCTGCATTATGATGCTCGCAGCCGGCTGCACGAATTCTTCCGGTACAACACCGGCAACCACAACAACAGCAACCCCCGCTGCCACGACCGCAGCTGCAATGCCGTCTGCCCCTGCGACAGAAGCAACGACCGCGGCTGCCGCGAACACAACCGCAGCGCCGGCAACTCCCTTGTCCTGGTCCGGATCCTGGAACACGTCGTATGCCTCCACGGATAATGCAACGGTAATCGAGGTTCTCGTCATCAACCAGACCGGGTCATCCGTGACAGGGACCTATGGCAAGAACAGCACCGGTACGATCAAAGCAACCGTACAGGAAAGCAAGCTTGCCGGCACCTGGTCCGAGAGCGATGCAACCGGGAATTATAGCGGGATCTTTGAATTTGTCCGGTCCGCTGATGACAAGTCGTTCACCGGCCGGTGGATAGATGCATCCGAAAAGTCCGATGCCCTCTCAAACACCACCCAGACCTGGAACGGTGTCAGGATTTAATCTGCCGGGAAATTCCCGGTAATGAGATCTTTTTTTTATTTGGCTAGCATCCGTGTTGATGGTGTGAAGCACACACTCATGGCAGGCACCGGCATCCTCGTTGTCGGCCGTGCAACCGCTGCAACGAAGAACCCGGCGGGTGCTTCTCAAGGTCCGGGTCTGATAACACTCTGCAATTCGGAGAATCCTTGCGAAATCGTCACAAGGTCCGGGTCTGGAGTCCCTCAACGCATTGAAAGATACCGGCCATGCAACCGATGAGTTCCCCGACCCGCTGAACCGGGATGTGACTGACGTTCAAGTCAGGATACTGTATTTTCTTTGAAAAATTCCGGCAACGCACAAAAAAAATTTCAGATCCCGCCCGGGAAATTTTTCCGGAAACCTGTTCAAAACCCCCTCTGGTTCAGCTCCTCCATACAGCACATTCCCCCGGCGACCCCCGTCGGTACCCCTCGTGTCGTAACCTCCCCCGGGTACTACTCCCCCCATCCCCTATTCTCCGTCGGAGACCCCCCATTGCCCTCTGTCTGACACCACCCCCAAATCCGGTTCTCCGACGTGAAACGGGCGATCCGGATCAGTACCGGCAGCCAGTTTCCATGTCCAGCACCCTTTGGCACTACCTTATCGTCCCGCAGAATAACGCTATGAGCCTCTTTTTGCTGGGTGATTTTTACGGTTTCCTCATGAAAACCAGATAGTCCGGATTTGTGGGAGATCGTCCACTGGAATAGCGCTAATTAGTGTTTTTTCCGGGCACAATTTACCCATATTTACGCCAATCCGAGGCTATTTTGGCGGAATTTGAAAACAATGGTGTCGGTTTTTCATGAAATAGTGTCGGTCAGGCCATTGCGTGGAGCAATCGGGGGCTGAAATGACCTCTGTCTGGTCCAGGTCAAAATGCAGCTCCCGGGAGGGTCGTGATCGTCCCTGACGGTCCCCCAACGTCGTATAAGTATCCAGGATTCACAAACGATCGAATGTTCCTCGTTTATACTCCGGTGACGTGCGATTCCTCCCGCATATCCGGGAGTCGCCGCAACGCTCTCTCATCTCCCGTCCGGGCAAGGTTCCGGATCAAAATAATCCGGTAGTGCAAAATCCGCCGCGAAGTTTCCCGCGTAAGGATTCGCATCACACGAGTTAATTTTTTAATTTTGCAAAAAATGCAACGTGAAACAATATTATTAGCCCGGATCATTCCACAGGGTAATAGCGGTTTTGCACAGACCGCCAGAAGCCATGTGGAAACAAAGCCACAAGCACACATCAACACCTTTTGGGGGGATTTAACTATTCCCCGGAATTTCTTCATAGGGAGGAATCATCTTCGGAATCCCGGGGCGATTCCTCTTTCGTAACCTGTTCTGGATCCCATGGCGGGAACCGTACCTCCCCCTTCAGCAATGCGCCCGTCCGGCAGGTGGCAGGTGGCTCGCACACGGGATACCCATCAACGAACGCAACCCCGTCAGACTCAAAGAGACGAGGTATTGATACTTCAGTTTCCCGGTGGGAACAGACCAGCCAGCAATGGTGTGTGAGGCGGGATTTCTTATCGTATCAAAAATCCAAAAAAAGAATGCTGCCGGGAGGATTCTTCCTTCACCGTTGCTTGGTAACCGGGGTAACCGGCGGATCTAACTGGATTGATTTGTACATCTCCACCTTATCCCCGTCGAGCGCACTGACTGCGATCTGTTTCGTCGGGCCCTTGAACGCAAAGATGTAAACCGATCCATCTGCGTTGGTGAATATGTAGGATCCCTTCACATCGCCGTACTGGAAGTCCAGCTCGTAAGAATCGTATCCGTCGATCTTCAGCGCGTAACTGTGGGCTTCCATCTGGGTGCCGTACGTCTTCCCGACCGCGAGGGTTGCCTTGTTGAAGTACTGGTCAAAATCCCCAGAAACATTCTGGTCCAGATCGACACTCAGGGAGTTGTAGGACGAGGTGTCTCCAGGGATCTCATCCGGGGAATAAAAAGTCGCGATATTCAGCGTGTTCCGGCCGTAATCCCTGGCCCCCGAGGTTAGTACGTCCTGTCTCTCCCAGTCATTCGGGTACGAGATCGAAACTCCGTAGGACAGGCTCGCGATGTTCATAGGTGCAATGGTTGTCTGTACCGGTGCCTTCTGGCCCTGTCCGGTGGCCGGTGCTGTAGTGACGGCAGTACTCGATGATGACTGGGTACAGCCCGTGAAAAGGACTGCCAGCACAAGGAGAACGATTACTCCAGCATACCATAATGGAGGAATATGTGTAGTCTTCATGATGATGCGCACATTGGGCATTGACCTGATAAGAGTTATTTCTCAAATCAAAAAATGGCAGATAATTTGCAACCGGCAGGCAGTCTCGCACGTCCTGATGAGAAGCCGGACATCGGGGACTTTTGTACCGGAACCCTCCGGTTCTGGTACATGATCCGGCGCATATCTTTCCTGTCCGCCTTCTCGATGATCTCATGCTCCCCTGAGTCTTTTCAACGCACAGCGCATGGTTCCCGGGGAGTACTGAAATTTGTTCACAATATCCTTGCGAGTCAGTGCACCATTCGTGCACAGAATCCAGAATACGATTTTTGACGGGGGTAATGGGTTCATAATAATTCACGTGTATTTTTGCCAGGTGCCCCGGTCCTGCAAGCGATGGGAGAAAAAGCCTCGGGTCATGGTTCTCCCGCCCGGGCCTCTTCAATGAGACCCACCGTATTCTTTGTCTTTTATCACGTGTCTTTCCGGTTACTGTTTCTTCTTCACAGACTCCGGGCACGGAAAAAACCGGGTTAATACATCCCTGAATCGTTCAGGAAGATGGATCGGGGCCTCATCATTTTTACCGGATCTCCCTTCAATGAGGCGAGCATCCCCTTTCGTTGACAAGGATAATCTGCATTGTATCTGCTCAGGAGATTTGATGGTTTTTTCCCCGCGTGTGCTGGTAATCATGGATAATTTACCTCAGAACTCATTATCCGCCCGATTCCCGGTTCGGCTGTTTCTGATTCTTCTCCGTGCCGATCGGTCTTTTGTGGATCCCGTGTCTTTCATCAGTTACCATGGGGACAATCACAGTAATCCCGGAAAAATTTACTGAAGAAACAATCGGGTTTCCTGCAACGGCCACACCCGTTTGACGGGCATGCAGGTCCGTAGCGATGAAATGCGGCATTACTGTGCTTATGGAAATTACCGCTTACATGCCGGTACGTATCCCAGAGATGGGGCATCTCCTTTCCAGCCTGGAACAGCCGGGTGGTAGTATCAAAGAGAGGTATTGTCCTCACCTGTCACGGACATTGAAGAGGGTACATAATAGGAGCTTTGCCTGAAGGCAGATTTTGCAACAAAATTTGCAATAACCCACCCGTTTTTTTTAAAAGAGGTGACCTTTTTCACCCGGTGATAAAAGAGTGTCAGGAGCCATTCTTTTCAAGGGTCAGTTCAAGGACGCCCTCGGAAAAACGCTTTTTTGCGAATCTTACTTCGCAGGGAATGGTGATTACTTTTTTATATTGTTTGACGGTATTCATGGCGGAAATAGTCACGGAGGTCGATTTGTTCTCAAGATCGATTTTGATCCTTTCCTCAGATATGCCGGGCAGTTCTGTCACGATGCGGAGGAATTTTCCATCCTCAATAACCGTTGTCACTGGTTCGACAATTTTTATTGCACTGGTATCGTGAGAATTTCCTGTTTTCATATGTCTGTTCTCCTGATTTAGAGATCCCATTATTTTTCCTTTGATATTTTGTAATCCGTCAGGTTTTTTTACCCTCTGCATGCCCAAAAAACAATGGGGAGGAATTATTGTCGACTGATCTCTGGTATACAACCATGGTTATTGGATTTCTGCAGTGCTTGTACCGTTTGTGAACATGTATACCTTGTTCACCTGTCTGATGGGGCTGTTGCATGAATTAACTTTGGAAGGGTTTTGTTTGTGGATGGCCGCAGTGACACCCGATATGCCCGGATACCGGGTCTCACTCCGCCTGACCACGTTTGAGGGATTGTGCAGTTTTTTGTTGTAAACATCCGCAATGTCACATGAGGCATTCTCTTTATCAGAGATGCAAACCACCTCCATCGGGTAATCCTTTTGCCCGCTTTCTACCTTATTATGAAAGAAGATAAACCCGACTGGATTTTCCAAATCTTGCATTGTTTTATTCTAAAAAAGAGGGTTGATAGCTATTACCGGAAGGGAATTTCCACCGGCCTGCAGGAATAATTATGCAATTACGTTTTGTTCATTGCTGTCAGATGAGTATCCCTATATTTTTTTATCGCTGCTATCTGCGTTCATTCCATTTCCGGTACCCATGATGTGCTGGAACACCTGCTTGAATTCATTGTGTTTCTGGCTGATGTGTTTTTTCCCGTTTTCTGTCGGGCAGTACATTTTTGATTTTCCCGACACTTTGATCTCAAGATACCCTTGATCCAGAAGATCATGGAGGATAGTATACACCCGTGCATGCGGAATAAAAACCTTGTACCTGCATTGGATCTCATGGACGATATCAAACCCTGAAATCGGTTTATCCAGGAGAGATAAGACCACGGGTTCCAGTGACTTTTTCACAACGTCATCGATGATTCCCTGGGGGACAACAGAAATTGATGCTATGGGAAAGGTATGATGGGCAAACGAAAGCGTTGTTTCTTTCCCGGTTGATACGATGATCTTGGGAATACCTTCGGATAAGATTTTTATCATGGTATGATCCAGTTTGCCGATATTTACCGCGATTATCCCGGATACGGGGATCATGTTCTCTTTCTTTAAAATCAGCATATTCCTGATGGCAATAATATCCTGGAACTCTTCGGTTTCAGAAAAATCAAGCAGGATTTGCAGTGAGTGATTCCGGGCTTCATACAGCAGCGATCCCGTGCATTTTTCAACGATCTGTTTCAGGGCAGATACCTCGTTTCGTTTTATCCGGTACGTGAAAAGTTCTTTTTTCAGGATCTCTTTGGGGAAGTATTTAGGGAGTGTCGACTGGGAATACGCAAAGAGATTGCGTCCTCCCTTTTTTATGCCTTCTTCCAGGATAAATTTAAAAGTCGAGTCTTTTGCGACCTGGTCCGTATAGAGGTAGAGAACAATATCGGTGAAGATATCATTTAAAAGGACCATCTCCATCTCCGGGGGATCGAGGTAGGTAAGACCATTCTCTGAAGGCACGGGGGCTGCCCCCGGTGAAATTTTTTCCGGTGCAGACTTTTTTACTTTTTTGTCCTCCAGTTCAGTTGCTTTCCGGAATAATGCAACTTCAACAGCAGCTTTGAGGCCCAGTTCCGTGAAGGGTTTTACAATATAGCCGTAAGGTCGGATACTGTTGGCCTTTTTAATAATCATATCGTCTGCATATGCCGTGATAAAGACAACCGGGATATCCAGTTCGCCGGTAATAATTTTTGCTGCTTCAATCCCGTCCATCTCCCCCGGCATCACGATATCCATCAGCACAAGGTCGGGCATGAGACTCCGTGCCTTTTCAACAGCATCTTTGCCGCATGCTGCCATGCCGGAAACGGTGTATCCCATTACGCTTAACCGCTTTTCCAGCTGCATCGTGATGATTGCTTCATCATCAACTACCAGTATTTTTACCATAATTACGCTCCTGCATAGGGCGCAGGAAATTCTATGCGGACTTCTGTACCTTTCGTGCACGTGAACGTGAGGGATCCTTTCAACTGGTGCTGCACGAGTGTTTTTACCAGCTGGAGTCCAAGGCCGTTGGCATGGCTGATATCAAACTGGTCGGGCAACCCGATCCCATTATCCTTAACCGTGATCGTGATCCGGTCGTTCTCCTGCAACGGCGAAATCAGGATCGAGCCTTTTCTCCGTCCTTTGAATGCATGTTTATACGCGTTTGAAAGGATCTCGTTCACGACAAGGGCACAGGGAATGGCCTGGTCAACCGGGAGGAATATTTCTTTTGAATCAATTTCGCAGGTAATCTCGTGTCCCGTTGTGGAATAAATGCTTGATAATCCTCGTATCTGGTCCTCGATCTGGGCCGATAAACTGATCTTTCCGAACATTTTGCTCTCATACAGCCGTGTATGGATCTGCGCCATGGTCTGGATCTTGAGCATCATATCGGTCAGGATGCTGTTGGTCGATTCATCCTGGGAATTCATACGGGTCATATCCAAGAGGCCGGATATCAGCTGGAGATTATTCTTTACCCGGTGGTGGATTTCACGGAGCAGCACTTCCTTTTCCTGAACGGATGCAATGAGTTTCTCCTCTGCATGCTTGCGATCGGTGATGTCCCGGTAACTCCAGACCCTGCCGACCACACTATCCCCGATAACCTGGGGTTTGGAATACCGCTCATAGATTTTCCCGTCATTAAATTCGATCATGTCAACGCTTTCGCGTCCCGTGTGGGTCCTGCACTCGTTGATGTTGACCAAAAATCCTTCGGGATCTTTGAGCTGCGGCAGGAGATGATTCGTTACGGTTACCGCATCCCCCGATTCCAGTAACCTGCGGGGAATATTCCACATATTCACAAAATTCTGGTTATAACTGGTGATCCTGTCGTCCTGGTCGACCACAAAGATACCATCTGCGGTTGATTCGAGCGATGCATTGAGAAGGGACAGGGTATTTTTAAGAATACTGTCAGCTGTTTTGCGTTGCAGGATCTCTTCTTTGAGGGTTACATTCAGTTTTGCATATTCAGAAGCCCGCAGCTTGTGCTCAGCCTCGATCTTTTTCCGGTCGGTGATATCCTGGCCCTGGGCGATAACGGAAACAATGGTCTTCCCGTCCCGCCCGAAAATTCCAGCAGAGTTCCAGAGAACGGTACTGATTGCTCCTTTCTTGTTGAGAATGGGTATTTCCACGCTTTCCCATTGTTCCCCGACGGTGGTCCTTTTAATGAGATCGATAGCATCGTTCAGGCATTTTTGCGGGATGAGGCTGGCAAGAGGTTCTCCGATCACATCCTCTGCTTTCCGTCCGGTTAAATGTTCAAATGCCTGGTTGAACCGGGTAATCCTGAATTGCGGGTCCCAGACAACAATGGGGGCGTTGGCATAGGTGATGAGATTGTCAAGATATTCCTTTGTTTCCCGAAGTTTATCCTCAACCAGTACCTGTTTTGTTATATCGTACGCAACTTCCCCGGCTCCTACGATGGTACCAGTCACATCCCGGATGGGAGCGTGGAGTACATGATAGACCTTCTGGTGCCCATGGGAATCACCGAATTCTATTGTCTGGTTTACATTCTCTCCCTGCAGTACTTTTCGCCACTCCTCAATGGCCCGATCCCGCTCTTCCGGTATTTCTGCGTACAGGTCGATCATGCTGGTACCTAAGGTGAGATCCTTACCGGTAAGCCGTTTGATCTCTTCTTTATACGTCTGGTTGAAGAAAATATAGTGGAAGTCCATATCCTGGACCGCAATGATCACGTCAGTTCCTTTTGTCACGGCCTCCAGCAGCTCGTGAGCCCGCAGAAGATCCTCCTCGTTGTGCCGCAACAGATCATCAGCCCGCTTCTGCTCGCTGATGTCGTGGCTGATACCGATGATCGCTATGAGATTCCCCTCGTCACTGAAAAGGGGAGAGTCGGTTACATGAACGGGAAATTCGTGGCCGTCCCGGTGACGGACCCGGTATTCCCCGGACCACATCTCTCCCTTGTCAATCTGTGCCAGGATATTCTGTGCGTCCACCTTCGACATTTCCGGAACCGTGACTTCGACCGTGTTCCGGCCGATGACCTCTTCCTGTTTCCAGCCGTAAGTCCGGGTTGCGCCATTGTTCCAGAATATGATGTTATAGTCGGTGTCAACCGCGATGACGGCGTCCCCGACCGCATCGAGCATGCGTGCCTGGAACCGGAGCCTTTCTTCGTCCTTTTTCCGGTCGGTGATGACAACGCTTATCTTCGTATCCTCAGCGGAGGAGAGTGCGTTCATGGAGATGAGGACGGGGAGGGACGAAGAGTTCTGGCGGATACGGATCCGGGCCCGGCAGGCCTTCTTCACGATCCCTCTCACCGCCTCTTTGATCTCTGTCTGAAACTCCGGGCAGACATGATCGAAGATAGACGTGCCGAGCACCTTGTCGGATGACAGCTGCACCATCTCTTCAAACCGCACGTTGGAGAACAGGATCATCCCGGTCCGGGAGAGGGTGAGCGCCCCTTCCCGGATATTATCTATCAGTGCCCGGTACGGGTGATCGGCTCCTTCCAGCGTGTAGACCTGCTCGACATCGCCTTTCGAGACAACGATGGCGTCCACTTCACCGGACCGGATCGCTTCGAGGGTCTCCTCGAGCTCGCGAACCTTATCGCGTAATTCCCCGAGCTCTTTTTTGAGGTCAGCGTCTTCCCGTTTCATTCCTGTCCTCTGGCAGTGTATTCAGTCATGCTGGGCCGGTTACGATCGTGGGACGAGGTCGAGGCCGATGAGCACTTTATCTTTCCGGCTCATGTCGCCAATGACTCTCCGTAAGGGGAGTGGCAGTTTCTTGATCAGGGTCGGTGCTGCGAGCACGAGGTCGACCAGGTTCTTTGTCCGGTCAAGGTAGATATCGATAACCTCGAGTTCGTACCGTCCTTTCAGGTACTCTTCGCAGATCTT
>JBAYMI010000054.1:0-9986 GCA_041663625.1 Methanoregula sp. | reverse complement strand
TATCTGTTTCATCTGCGGAATAGACTTTTGTCAGTCCGACCGTCGGCAGGGTGACATTATACCGCTCGCGCTCCGAATCCCCGACGTACAAGAGGGTGGCGTTGTATTTTTTCATGAGTGGGACGGTCAAATCCGGCGTTTCGTAGATGTCCTGGATGTCCGCCTTTCTTGTAGCAAACCAGCCGGTGTCATCACCCCTCCACATGAATTCGTGGAACGGCTGGCCGATGATCGCGGGGATGCCTGTAAATGATGAGACCCGGGAATAATAGGAGTAATCACCGTTCTCTGCTTCCACAAGGATCTCGTTGATAGGGAGTGTCCTGAGGTATGCGACCGCCCTGGCATCGCCCGGGTGGGTGGTGGTGAGATAAGCCAGTCCGTCAAGGGTGTTGGTTCCGTATCCAGAGTTGTACTGGACGGAGAATGGTGCAGCAAAAAGCAGGCACACGACTATTACAGAAATCATCCCTGAATTGCGGGCAGAGAGGATCGGTACCCGATTCCATGAAGAGAGCCACTGCCCGAGCATCACGAATGCAGAGGTGCCGAGCATCAGCCATGCGGGAAGATAACATTTGAAGATCGTGTTCATCCGGAAATATGTCTCCCCCATATTGTCTTTCATGTAGAAGAGTTCGCAGACCACAAGGATTGCAAGACCAAAAACCACAAGGATATCGGCAAAGTTCCGGTCTTTTTTTACTGCAAAATACACGAGCGGGATGATGGCTATTGCCGCAGCAGTATATCCTGCAACTGCGAATGGCAGAGCTGCAAGCAGGAACCAGGGTCTCTTCCGGATCTCAGGGATCAGCAGGGCAAAGAAGATGGCAATAAAGATTCCGTTCACCCAGAGGAATTCAAGGGGATTTGAAGGAGTCTGTACGAAAGCAACTGCTCCTGTATTTGTCTTCAACTGGAGGTAAAAGGGGAGGTAACAGAGGATAGAGAACGGAGGGACCGCGAGCAGGAATGTCCATGCGGATCTATCCATGGCCGTGCGGTTCCGCCAGAAAATGAGAACTGCTATGATCAGGACAATGGGAGCATAGATGAGCACATCCCACGTGTTGAAGAGCGGCATCGAACCCAGACTTACGGCAATTAGGGCCATTAAAAGTCCCTTTGCCGGACGGTCGAGTGACTCCCAGCGCTTGTATGCAAAGAGGAGGAGGAAGATCAGGAAGACCTGGTTGAAGATTGATACCACGTGGGCGTGGACATCGCCCCAGATAAACGAGAAGAGCGGGTATTCGTTGATGGTGTTTGTTATGGTTCTTGTACCAAGCCAAGAAAGGGAGGAATCATAGGCAGGGTTCACTGCGGTTCCGGTGATGAGCTGGTAGATGAGTGCGGGATTGGGCAGCACGAGGACAAGGAGGGGAATCCAGCGGAAGCGTTCGAGAAGGAGTGTCCCGATAGCATACAGACAGACTGCCGAGAGGGCAAAGACCGTGGGCAGGGAGAGGTTGAACGCGATAGTTGAGGGCACCCCGCTGACAATGGCAAGGCACCCCAGCATCCAGTACCCCAGATAGTAATAGACATTCAGAGAACCTCCGGCAAACCATGGATCGAGCGGGGGAACGACAGGATTTAGGATCACCGAGGCCAGGAACCCGTGGTCCATGAATTTCTCTGCATAGGAAATCGTGGGGTTGACGAACCGAACATCCAGCATGAGGAAGAAACAGACAAGGAAGAGCGCTTCCCAGTGCCATTCCACCTTGAGTTCATCGATACGGTAGGCATGATGGTACAGGTGCCATGCTGCAAGACCCAGAAATGGAATGAGCGCGGCCTGAACCGGAATGTGGGTAAGACCGCAGTACCATGAGATGAGGGTAAACAGGAGCAGTGATGCAGGGAATGCGACCGGGAAGGCAAAGCTCCCAAAGGTCTTTTTCAGTGAGGGGTATATGGAAATCTGGAGCAGGGTGAGAATAACAAACCAGCTGATTATCGCGATAACCTGCTGTTCAGGTGCCGTCAGATTTCTTCCCTCCATCAAACTTTGAATTAAACGCTTCTTTGATGCTTGGGATTACCCAGTCGCCGAAGTAGTAGATCGAGACGACCCCCCCGGCAAGCGTAACGAGATTCTTAATCAGGTGATCGATGATTGCAATCAATAATGCAACTGCCGGATCGATACCAGCAAGCCCGAATGTCACGGTCAGAGCAGCTTCATAGGTACCCATCCCCCCGGGTGTTAACGGGACCGCTTTAACCAGGTTGCCTATTACAACAGCAAGTACAACAATGGCAAAGGGAATCTGTTGTTCAAACATCAGTACAACGGCAAGGCAGACGAGGATGTCAAGCAACCAGATCACAACGGATGATGCACCAAGGACAATTATGGAGCGAAGGGTGAGGGAAGCACGCCGGATCTCATGCAGCATGTTGAGGATGATAATGATGTACTTGTTCTCCGATGATGACTTCCCGACAAAAAGCAGAAAGATAAAGAAAAGCATGCCCGCAACAAGCGGGACAATGATCAGCGTAGTGAACCATGCCGGCACATTAAGCACAAAGAAGATCGCGATCGCGCCGAGAAGAGCGACCGTCACGATATCGAAGACCCGTTCAACAACAATTGAGGAAACGCCCTCTGAATACGTGGTGTTATATTCGTGTTTCAGGATGAAAACACGAACAAAATCTCCCAGTCTGGCAGGGACAACGACATTGACGCTCTGGCTGACAAAGATGCATGCCGTTGAAACCGTAACGCTGACATTATAACTCAGGCTTTTAAGGATCGCGTGATATCTCCAACCCCGAATCCACCAGGCCATGAGGCAGATGAGAACTGCGGGAAGGAGGTAGAGGGGAATGATATGCTGGAGTGCAATGAGGAGCTGGCCCCAGACACTGTAGAGCATATACCCGAGAATACCAAAGGCAATGATGGTCGGGACTACGATGGCACTAATCTTTCGATACATGAATCTGCCACCATAACCTGAGGATTGCTTCCCCCATTGTGAAGATATCCTTTACTTTGACCGTGGTTCCCTTTCCCGCTCGCCAGTGTACTGCAAATTCCCGCACTTTGTACCCCCGTTTCTGGGCACGGACGAGGATTTCCGTATCCCAGAACCAGTGGTTATCGCGGATGGAGGGGATGACCTCGAGGATGCGTTCGCGATTGAACGCTTTGAAGCCGCACTGGTGATCAAATATCCTGCTGGAAAGGAATAACCTCACAAGGAAATTATACGACCGGCTTGCAATCTCACGACCGCCGGTTCGGATAATGTCGCTGTCAGGAAGCAGGCGTGAGCCTGTGGAGATGTCGCATCCTTCGCGGATTGCTCCGATAAGTGCCGGAAGGTGCTGCATGTCTGTTGCAAGATCCACGTCATAGTAACAGACAATTGATCCCTGGGATGCCCGTATCGCCCGGTTCAATGCCCGACCCCGGCCCTGGCGATCATCACTATGAATGAGGCGAATCCGGGGATCATTTTTACTGTATTCCCGCACAAATTCCGCGCTCCCGTCGATACTACCATCTTCTGCAATGAGGATCTCAAAAGCAGGTGTGATAGCAGAGAGTGACTCCATGGAAACAGGGAGTGTTGTCTCCAGGGAAAGCCGATCGTTATACACTGGGATGATTGCAGTGACTTCGGGTTTTGTCATGCATCCCCCCCGATCTTCCTCGATGTCCTGACCCATTCAGCCACGTCCATCCCTGCGCGGATGGATCCTTCCATACTCCGCTCAGGATAATTTGTTGATGTGAACATCCCTGCCATATAGAGACCGGCATGTTCGTAACCCGGAATGAGGGACCGGTACCCAGTTGTATAGACTGGCCCGGCCCAAGGATCAACTGCCATGCGGCGCCAGTGTATCTCCCGCTCGGACACACCAAATTTTCTGCAGAAATCCAGAATCATCCTCTCATCAAGCTGGGGTGGGACGGCGCCGGAAAAATACGATGCAAGGTAGACGAGATGTTCGCCATACCTTTCCTGCGGGATAAAATTCGTGTGGGTGACGACAGCACCGTACGGTGCGGAGTCTTTCATGTTCAGCCAGTAAATCCCGTTTGTAACCTGGCGATCCAGTGCAAGGGTCATGCAGGCAGCACCCTGGTAGGGAATATGCGGCAGGGTGGGACCGCCGATTCGTTCCAGTTCCTGCGGAGGGATGGTGGATATCACAGTATCGAACCGGGTGCCATTAAGTGTCCATGCGTTATCCTCGCGTGAAAGTGATGTTGCCGTGGCCTGTTTCTCAATGATCCCACCTTTTCTGGTAATTGCAGACTCGAGTGCCCCGATAATCTGGTGGAACCCCCCGTTAAGGTATCCCAGCCGTTCCCCGGATACGCCACGGTCTGACCGAATGGCAATGCGGCTGATGAGCCATGCTGCGGAGACCTCATTTCTCCGCTCCCCGAATTTGCTTTTGAGGAGCGGTTCAAAAAACGATGCATATATGTTAGTCCCAAGATTTTCAATGATATACTGATCCGCCGGGACATCATCAAGAGCCGAAATATTGATTTTTCTCGCGTTCAGCGTAAGCCATCCCAGTTTTGCTTTGTCAAGGAGCGTGAGTTCCGGATAGACAAGGATCTCCCGGGGAGTATTGAGGGGGTAGATATGGTCCTTGGCATAATACCCCGTTGTCCCGGTAATCCACTCCAGTTTTTTCAGAAGACCGGTCTCGTCCAGAAGACCAATCAGAGTGTTATCCGTGGAAAAACAATGATGGTAGTACCGTTCAATCCAGTAATCATTCATGTTATAGGATGAGAGACAGCCCCCGAGATAGGGTAGTTTTTCAAAAAGCCTGACCTCGTGCTCTCCTGCAAGCGCACGGGCTGCGACAAGTCCGGTCAATCCACCCCCGATGATCCCGATCTTCATATTGATAATCTATAGTACTTTTGGGGGCGAAATGAAAAAGGCTCCGGAAAAATTGTTGGAATTGCGTTTGTTACCTCGATAATTGTATACGAAGGTTTTTGAACTGCTGAAATAAAGGTTCATATCAGCAAAAGGACTTAAAAGAATTAAAAGAAATTACATATCTGTTAGCCCATTGGATGGTGTCACCGGATGCGGGTATTTTTTATAGGATTTGGCCAGGCGGGCGGCAAAATTGTTGATATGTTCATCGAGCAGGATAAGAAGCTCGGAACACACAGCTTCAGAGGCATTGCCGTCAATACCGCGCGAACGGACCTGATGGGGTTAAAAAATATTGAGATGAAGGACCGGATACTTATCGGTCAGACCATGGTTAAGGGCCACGGAGTTGGAACCGACAATGTGACCGGTGCCCGTGTTACCGCTGAGGAAATTGACAGCATTATTAGTGCGATTGATATGCGTGGCACTCACGATGTGGATGCCTTTGTCGTTGTGGCAGGACTTGGTGGTGGTACGGGATCCGGTGGTTCACCGGTGCTTTGCCGACATCTCAAGCGCATCTATCGGGAGCCGGTATATGCCCTTGGAATTATTCCCGCCCCTGAAGAAGGAAGGCTCTATTCCTACAATGCTGCCCGCAGTCTGACCACTCTTGTGAATGAAGCCGATAATACGTTCATCTTTGACAACAGTGCATGGAAGAACGAGGGTGAAAGTGTTAAGACCGCATTCACGCGTTTGAATAATGAAGTTGTGAGACGTTTTGCGGTCCTTTTCCGTGCCGGGGAAGTGAATCGAGGCATGGGAGTGGGCGAAATGGTGGTCGACTCCAGTGAGATTATCAATACGCTCCGCGGAGGGGGCATCACTTCTGTCGGGTATGCGGTCAGTGAAGTGATAAGTAAGCAAACAAAAGACAAACGGGGCCTTTTTGGTGGATTAAAGGATAAATTCGGGGGCAAGAAAGATGCAAACGTTGAGGTCCTGATGGGTGAGGATCGCTCTGCCAAAATTGTTGCTCTTGTGCGCAGGGCAATGCTCGGGCGGCTGACCCTCCCTTGCGATTACTCGACTGCGGAACGTGCGCTGGTTCTTCTCGCAGGACCCCCGGATGAGATGGACCGGAAAGGTGTGGAGAAGGCAAAGAGCTGGGTTGAAGAGAATATTGCTGGCGTTGAAGTGCGTGGCGGGGATTACCCGGTCAACAGCGAGTACGTTGCCGCAGTTGTAATGCTGGCGACGGTAGGAAATGCACCGCGGATCAAAGAACTCCTTGACATCGCTAAAGAAACAAAAGAAGATGTTATAAAGTCAAAGGAGAAAAAAACGAGTATGTTTGAAGAAGGGATCGATCCCCTGTTCGAGTGAGGTTGATGATGAAGGGATTAACAAGACTGGTTATTCTTGCAGTTGTTGCATCTATATTATGTATTCCGGTAGTATCGGCATTTTCTGTTGGGGAGATGTCGATTGACCCATCCGGGTCACTCACACCAAATTCTGCGGTTACGGCGAAATTCAAGGTAACCTTTTCGGCATCCTCGGATTTGACGTTCCCCGCCGGGAGTGATCTGGTAATGACGACAGACCTGACAAATCCGACATGGACCTACACCTTGATTCTGGATGAGGTTGAAAACCCCCGGAATCCTGTTGGTGGGAAAACCTTGGATTTGAGTGGGTTTGAGCTCTCGTATCCGTCAAGTGTTGATGAGGTGATCAGTGTCACTCTCGTGGGAACCGCTCCCTCCGTTGATACGACCACCAACAAGATTATGGTTAACATCAAGGAGATTGATTCGAATGGGAACACTATTGCCAGCTCCATGGTCAATAAAACCGCTCTGGTGATCAATACCGGCGATGTAACCAAAGTGATATCAACAGAAAATACCAATCTCCAGACCCTTCAGTCCCATATCGATGAAAAGAGTGCCATGGGTGTCGATACCTCCGAGGCTGAATCCTATTATAATGATGCAAAATCAAAAATATCAACTGCCTCATCGCGCTCTGCAACACAATATACCGATGCCCTGAATGACCTGACTGCTGCTCAAACCGCAATCGAAAATGGAGAAAGTGCGGTGGAACGTGCATGGGCAGACAATGAAGTTACCAATGCACAGATTCCGATTAACAATGTGGATGCCGTTATTGCTTGGTTCAAAGGAAACTCGAGTACAGCCAGCGATGCGCAACTGTCAGCCATTATTGCAAAACGGGAAGTGGCAGTGAACTATATCTCAAACGCAAATGATGCAATTACAGCAGGAAATTATGAACAGGCCCGCACAAAGGCGGCTGAGGCGTTCACCAAAGGTAATGAATCGTATACCGATGCACTTGCACGCCAGAAGCAGCTCTCTTCAGGATTTCAGTTCCCTTCAATTGGACTCCCCAAACTCCCGGGTGGAATCTTCATGATCATCGGCGTGATTGTTGTCGTTCTTGTTGTTGTCGGGGTAATCATCTACCGCAAACGCCAACGCTGGGATGAATTAGGGTAATCACCATAACTGAAGAATTCTCTTTTTCTCATTCAATTCTTTCGTTTCTTTTGTTTTTTCCTCCGGTTTCACCGTCAATTTCCCGTGAATTCTGTGTGTTAAGCCTGTCTCAACAATAGATATCTTGTAATAATACTTTGAAGAAACTCACATGAAATTGGGTTCATACCCACAGAATGAAAAACTCTGTTTCTATTGGTGAGCGCTTGCAGTGATATGGCGAGTTTTGTATTTAGTCATGGATTCGCCGCGTCGGCATCCCCCAATTACAATGCCATGGAATTCTGAAGTAAATACCTGATAGTGTGTGAGTTTTTTTTTTATGAAGCATCGAAATGTATCTCGTCCCACTTTTGGGAACTGGTAATGCAAGGAGGGGTGATCATGTCAACTGGAAAGGGGATTCCACGGAGCAGAAAATAACACAATAGCATATTTTGGGAAATGATACTTTCCTGTATGATGTTTCGATGCAATATCCATCCGGGAAAACAGGAAATTAGGAGATATGGGCGGTTAATAAAAATGCTGGTGTTCACGTTCTAGTGAACACGTCGATATTGATGCTACCCATCTTACCGTCCCGGTGGAGATAGTAATCGGCAAGGCGGTTATTGTTGTCATAGAAGGAAAACCAGTACGACAATTTGTAGGTCTTCTTCGTATACCCCTCAATGGAAGGCAGGCTCTCGGTATCGTGAAGAATAATAATTCCTGGATCCTTCTCGGTAAGCTCATTTTCCGGAGGTACCGTGCTATAAAGCGTGATCTTATCCCAGCGTTCTCCCCGGAAGTACCACGGGAGAGGCCAGTAATCCTTAGATGCAATTACTACAGCATCAGATTCATCCATGAGGTGCATTACTTCGCGCATCTCTTCTGAATTCTGCACCTGTACAATCGGCTCGTTAATATCCATGGGAACAAAAGCCACATGCCATGTTATGACGACCAGAAAGATACCGCCGACAAGCGCAATAACTATCTTCTGCCAGTTGAGTTTATACGCTGCGATGAAACACATCGGGAGTAACTGGGGAATGATAAGCCAGGGGACTTTCTCTCCCACGTATGCATAGAATGCCATCGTGAGAATCATCCAATAGAGACAGAACCGGAAAAACACTTCTGATTTGGGATTATCCTGCTGCGATTTTTTCAACTGGCTGATGCTCACTGCTGTAAGGTCACTTGTAGTGAGCTGAAAACGACGGTAATTAATCCCGTTCTTCAAGCGTCGGTAGAATATTGAGAAACCAGAACCGGAAATGAGGATCTGGATTGCCCCGAGTACAGCAAGGATAACGATCGGCAGTTCATAGAGCAGATTGAGAGGAATATAATAATACAACGGGCCTCCAAGCCGCTGCTGGTTATGCATATCCAGCCAG
This sequence comes from Methanoregula sp., assembly GCA_041663625.1. Lineage (GTDB taxonomy): Archaea > Halobacteriota > Methanomicrobia > Methanomicrobiales > Methanospirillaceae > Methanoregula. The sequence goes on along the minus strand of JBAYMI010000054.1, from coordinate 1,184 downwards.
TGGTCGATGGCCTGGTACCACCCGGTAGTTGTATACTCAAAATGGATTCCCTCTTCTCCGACAAGACTAAAGTTTTCACCTATGATCGTCTCGGAATGACCGCCAAATCCCGTGTACAGGGCAATACAGAGGGCAATAATCAGAAGAATGCCTACAAGGAAATCCTGCTTCCACCGTGCAGGTAGGATATAACGTTTCCACCATAGGGAGAGGAGGAAATAGGATCCAATAATGATCAGGATAACCGGCATCTCTTCTTTGCAACTGAGTGCACCTGCTGTGGCAATGGCAGCTACAACAGCGAACCGGCTCTGTCCCCGTTCGAAATAGTAGAAGAGTGCTACTATAAGCAGGAACGTGAAGAAGAGCATGAAAATGTCGTGCCTGAGGAACCGGGAGAAATAGATCATATCGGGGGATATGGCAATGAACAGGCTCACCAACAGAGTTTGAGTCTTGTCAATATACCCGAGGCGGTAGATGCAATAGACCAAGGGAATCAGCAGGAATCCGAACAATGCAGGCAATAGCCGTGCGACAAGATCCGATGCACCAAATGCTGAGAACATCCCGGCGGTGACGAAATAGAGGAACGGTCCGTGGTAACTGGGATCGTATGCCCAGGTACTTTTTGTCAGTAACTGGTACGAGAACCAAGAATGGATTGCCTCATCGTGATGGAGCAATTTAAGGTCAAGCTGCCAGAATCTAAAAATAAATGCAGCGATGAGTATAAGAAGAAAAATTCTTTCGAAAGTAAAAATTTGTCGGATTTTATGGGAAAAATGAGCGGCTTGCTGCACGCCGCACCTTCAACTCTCTAAAACAATCTCAATGCCGATATCTTTTGGCACCTGAATACGCATCAGCTGGCGGAGTGCCCGCTCATCTGCGTCGATATCAATAAGGCGCTTGTGAACACGCAGCTGCCAGCGGTCCCATGTTGCGGTTCCTTCCCCATCAGGGCTCTTGCGGATTGGCACGACGAGACGTTTTGTCGGGAGCGGTATTGGACCGGCCAGATTAACACCTGTGCGCTCTGCGATCTCTCTGATTCTGTCACAGACCATCTCTACTTTCTTGAAGTCGGTTCCTGTCAGGCGAATTCTGGCTTTCTGCATGGTAACACCAAAAAATTATAGCATCTGTTTTGGCTGGACGGCGATACACATGCCGGCGGCAAT
>JBAYMI010000053.1:0-10070 GCA_041663625.1 Methanoregula sp. | reverse complement strand
CTCGTAGTGTTCGAGAACCGTTCCCTTGATCAGCGGGGCTATCTGGTCGGGGGAGAGGTAGTTCTTGAGGATGAGATACCCGTGGGCCTTGCCGGCGCACTGGAGCATCAGCACGCATTCGCCAAACGTGGCATTGATCTCGTCGACCACGAGGATCACGTGATCCGCCATGGAGACAGCGTAGAAGAGCGAGGAGAGTTTCTCCGGGTACCGGGTCGGTTCGATGAAGGTGACCGTTGCTTCACCTTTCTTTAAGTTATAGAACGTGATGTCGCTCGTCGTCCCCTTCTTTCCCAGATCCTTGGCATAATCCGGGGGGGCGAGAATGGCGACGGTGAGATTGGACATAGAATAACGTGAGTTTTTTTAGTATTAGGTGATTTAGGTCTTATTCCGGATTTCACTTTTCATATTTGGAAGCCGGGGTAGTGATTGATGTGGTTTTGATGAGACCGGGTGTGCTATTTGTCAATTTCTAAAAAGCCAATGCAATAAAATTCCAGGAATTATCCTAGACCTGCACATGCAATGCTTCATCATATTGACACGATGAGAACCATATTCTCGTGGTTGATTTAAGGGGAGCCGATTACGTTATCGGGAAACGCCCTGTCCTTGACAGGATACAAGAATATACTTTTGAAAACAATAATTTCTGGTTACATGCCGGACATCACAGTTCTCATCCCAGCAATCCCCGAGCTCCCAGTGGCAGACGAGATCAGGGTAACCATCAGCGTTCTGTTGAAAAACGCCGGGATTGAGGGAGAGATCCGGTTTCTGCCATTACCAATTACATCCCTTAATGATCCGGAAGATGGTGGCCGGAAAAGATCGGTCAAGTGGCTTTATTCTGCATTGTCCGGTGAGACCGCGGAGATTATCATCGTTCTCTCACCCCAATATTTCCCCTATGTTCAAAAGATACCAACAATAGTTCAGGATCTGTCAACAGGGCCATACGATCTTATCACTATGAGCGGGAGCGGCACTGGAGTACTCCGTGCTGGTACAAAAAAACACCATAGGACTGCGCAACTGAATCGTTGCCTTGCCCGGTTCCTTTTTCCGCAGATTTCAGATCCCATCTGCGGTTTCTTTGCTGTAAAAAAAGCAGTTATCCGGAACGCTGAACTGAATCCGGAAGCATCCTGTCCTTTGTTGGAGATACTCGCAAAAGGAGATTGGAGGAGCCCCCATGAAATCCTGTTATCTGACCCTTACCCCGATATAATCCAAGATAAGAATAAACAAGAGTCGTTTTTCAGGATATTTCTACAATTATTCTCCGTCACAATCTATTCCATTTTGCATCGTGAGAGTGCCGGATGGCGGGAGATCCAGAAGGTAATAAAATTCGGTATTGTGGGCGCATCCGGAGTTATTGTGAATATGGGGGTACTCTTCGCACTAACTGAGTTTTTTCAGATCTATTATCTCTTTTCAAGCTTTATCGCAATAGAACTGTCCATAATTACCAATTTTTTCCTGAATGATTTCTGGACATTCAGGAAGGATAAAGCCGGTAAGATAATTCGTCGGCTCCACCGGTTTATTTCCTACAATATCGTATGCGTGGGAAATGTTCTGATTAATATCAGTGCTCTTTATATTTTTACAGAACTTCTTGGAATCAACTACCTGATATCGAACTTCATAGGTATTATGATCGCATTTATCTGGAGTTTTGGGATAAACCGGAAAATTACCTGGGGCGATTGATTCTGTACAATAGTCTTGGGGATTTTTGAGAAACACAAAACCTGACATTTAGGGAACGAAGTCCATCAGAGAAGATCAAATCCTCACGAAAAGGTTAAATTTCCCGATCTTTTTCGAGAGAATCCCCGGATTAAATCCTGAATCGATAATTACCTACAATGACATCTTGGCAAAGGATGATAGATCAGGAACGAGAAACTATAGGGAGGAGAGAGAATGAAATATCTTATAACCGGGGGTTGTGGTTTTCTTGGATCCAATATTGCACACAGAGTGCTCGAATCCGGTAACGAATTATTCGTTTTTGACAATTTGTCACGGTTTGGATCCGAAAAAAATAATAAATGGCTTCGGGAATACGGGAATTTCGGCTTCTTTAACGGGGACATCAGAAAGAAAGAGGATGTTGAGAGGGCCATCAGGGAAGTGCAGCCTGATGTAATCTACCACCTTGCAGGGCAGGTGGCAATGACTACATCAATAGATAACCCGCGCCTGGACTTTGAGGTAAATGCTCTCGGGACCTTTAATGTATTAGAATCAATCAAGAATCACTCTCCGGAAAGTATCGTTGTTTATTCTTCAACGAACAAAGTATACGGCGATCTCGAATGGGTCAAGTACGGGGAGACAAATTGCAGATACATTACCCCGGATTATTCAGCGGGGTTTCCTGAACAGATCCCCTTGGAATTTCATTCTCCCTATGGTTGCTCCAAGGGGTGTGCAGACCAGTACATGCTGGACTTCCACCGGATCTATAACCTTAACACCATCGTATTCCGCCATTCCTCCATGTATGGGGGGAGGCAGTTCTCAACAGTAGACCAGGGCTGGATCGGCTGGTTCTGCCAAAAGGCTGTTGAAACGAAAAACGGAACACTGAAAGAACCATTCACCATATCCGGAAACGGCAAACAGGTCAGGGATGTGTTATATGCCGATGATATGGTTGACTTGTACCTGATGGCAGCAAAAAAGATCGATAAAACCCGGGGGGAAGTTTTCAATATCGGAGGCGGCATGGACAACAGCCTGTCTCTCCTCGAGTTATTCGAATTCCTTGAAACGAGACTGGATATCAAACTGGATTACCAAAAGATTCCGCCAAGAGAGAGCGACCAGAAAGTGTTTGTGGCCGACATAACGAAGATTAACCGGGCGATTGGATGGGCACCGCGTTTCGACAAAAAACTTGGCGTGGAGAAAATGCTCCAATGGGTTGAGTCTAATGAGTGAGGTGCGATTGTCGGTTGTTATGCCGGCATATCTTGAGGAGGAAAATCTGAGGCTTCTGCTCCCCCGGCTGAAGCGGGAGCTGATATCCATTGGGGAGCCGTTTGAGATCCTGATTGTTGATACCATGCAACCGATGGATAATACAAAAGAGGTCTGTGCTCTCTGCGGGGTAACGTATCTCCCCCGCGAAAAGGGGAATGATTACGGAGATGCAATTCGGACCGGCATTCTCCATGCCCGGGGAGATTACACCATTGTGATGGATGCCGACGGCTCCCATTCGCCGGAATTTATCCATACATTATACAACCGTAAAGACGCGTACGACATCGTGATTGCATCACGGTATATTGAAGGTGGATCGACCGATAACTCAAAAATTCTGATTTTATTGAGTTATATTACCAATATCTCCTATTCTATTGTACTGAATCTGAATTACAAGGATATCTCCAACAGTTTCAGGCTCTACAAAACCGGGTGCCTGAAAGGATTGCATCTCAAGTGTAAAAATTTTGATATTGTCGAGGAGATTCTCTATAAAATCAAGAAGAACAACAAGGACATCGAAATCCTGGAAATTCCCTATTCATTTAAGGAGCGGTTGTTCGGCCACACCAAGAGAAACCTGTTCTTATTTGTGTTATCCTATATCGCAACAATAATCCGGTTGAGATTTGATCTTTAATCCCTTTTCCCCAGACGAATAATTCCCTGAATGAATGACATCCACCGCGATCATAAATTCAAGAGTGTCAGTCTGATTAGAATCCGGTTATTCAATCAGGTTTCCCGGACTTTCGGATTTCTTTCACGGTACAAGGATTTATGATCTTGAATGCAGAAATTACAATGGTCTAATCCATTGAATATGTCAACGAGGCCACGATAAAGATCAAACTTCCATTATTCCTTGAGATAAAGAGCGGTACTCATGAAAGTCATAATACTAGCAGGAGGCTACGGCACCCGATTGGGTGAAGAGTCGGAGATTCGGCCAAAACCGATGGTAGAGATTGGCGGCAAGCCGGTTCTCTGGCACATTATGAAAATATACTCACAGTATGGGTTCAATGAATTCGTGATCCTGCTTGGGTACAAAGGATACGTTATAAAAGAATATTTTTTAAATTATTTCATCCACCAAAGTGATATTACCGTTGATATCAGGACCGGTTCCGTTGAAGCACATAACAATTTATGTGAGCCCTGGAAAGTGACTCTTCTCGATACCGGACTTGATACCCTGACCGGGGGCCGGATAAAGCGGGCCCAAAAATTCATTGGAGATGAACCGTTCCTGATGACGTATGGCGATGGTGTTGCTGATATTAATATAAAAAAAGTGGTTGATTTTCATAAGAAACATGGTAAAGCGATGACCATGACGTCAGCTCAGCCGGAGGGCCGGTTTGGAGCTCTGACTATCACACCTGATTATAAAGTAATAAAATTTTCAGAGAAGCCAAAGGGAGACGGAGACAACTGGGTAAACGCTGGTTTCTTTGTCTGTGAACCAAAAGTATTTGACTATATCCTCAAAGGGGATGCAACGGTTTTTGAACAGGAGCCCCTGCAGAATCTTGCACGGGACGGTGAGATATTCACCTATAAGCACAACGGGTTCTGGATGCCGATGGATACCCCGAGAGACAAAAAAATACTCCAGACCCTGTGGGATTCTAATAAAGCTCCCTGGAGAATCTGGTAATGCTGAACCTTTTTAACAGAGTATTCAAAGATCGAACCATCCTGATAACAGGACACACGGGTTTCAAAGGATCCTGGCTTGCATTCTGGCTCGACCAGATGGGAGCAAATATAATCGGATACTCATTACCTCCACCGACCCAACCCGGTCATTTTGATCTTTTAGACCTGGATATTACATCTGTTATAGGAGATATCCGTGATTTACAGAAACTCAACGAAGTTATGGAGAGTAATAAGCCCGAGATAGTATTCCATCTTGCAGCCCAGCCGTTAGTTAGATCTTCATATGAAAATCCTATAGAGACTTATGAGACAAATGTTATCGGCACGCTGAAGGTTTTTGAGGCCTGCAGAAAGCATGATGTCAGGGCAGTCGTCAATGTCACGAGTGACAAATGTTATGAGAATAAAGAATGGATCTGGGGATACCGGGAGAATGACCCCATGGGGGGGTTTGATCCCTACAGTTCAAGCAAAGGGTGCGCAGAACTCCTGACAAGCAGTTATCGGAATTCTTTTTTCCCCCTTAAAGAGTACAAAAACACACACCATACCCTCATCGCCAGCTGCAGGGCGGGGAATGTCATAGGTGGAGGTGACTGGGCAAAAGACCGGTTGATTCCTGATATTATCCTCTCGGCATGTCATGGTAAAACAGCCCGGATCAGAAACCCGCAATCCGTGAGGCCCTGGCAGCATGTCCTGGAGCCCCTGAGCGGATACCTTCAGATCGGACAAAAACTGCTGGAAGAAAAAGCAGAATTTGCCGGTCCATGGAATTTCGGTCCTGGAGATAAGGAGAGTATCACCGTCAAGGAGGTCGTGGAATTGATGAAAGAACAATGGAATCACATCAATTACAAGATTGACAAAGATCCAAACCGGGTCCACGAAGCGAATCTGCTTATGCTCGACAGCACAAAATCCCGGACCTTACTCAAATGGCAGAATCTCTGGGAGAGCTCCCGGTCCATAGACAATACTGTCAAGTGGTACAAAAAGTATTATGAGACCGGTGAGATCAGCACAAAAACAGATTTACAATCCTATATCCGCGATGCAAAAAAGAAAAATCTTGAATGGTCGGGATGAGCCGGATGGATCACAAAGAGCGCCTTAAGACAGAAATTTTTCAAAAAGTAAAAGAATATTTTGAAGAGGTCCATCGTCCCGTCATCGATCAGCCATTCGTCGAGGGAAGGAGCAGGATAAATTATGCCGGACGTGTTTTCGATGAGACCGAGATAATTAATCTTGTCGACAGTTCTTTGGATTTTTGGCTCACGTATGGCACGTATTCAAAAAAATTCGAAGAAAAATTTGCTGAGTATCTTGGTGTCCACTGGGCATTTCTCGTAAACAGCGGGAGCTCTGCAAATCTTCTAGCATTTAACGCATTGACCTCCCCCTTCCTGGAAAAGAGGAAGATTCAACGCGGGGATGAAGTCATAACCATTGCAGCAGGATTCCCTACAACAGTCTCTCCGATTATACAATATGGCGCAATTCCCGTATTTGTCGATATTGATCTTGAAACCTTCAATATCGATATATCCTCTCTTGAAAAAGCGCTCAGCCCGAAAACCCGGGCGGTAATGATTGCTCACACACTCGGAAACCCGTTTGATATACGCTCAGTGAAAGAATTCTGTGATAAGCACACTCTCTGGCTTATCGAAGACAACTGTGATGCACTCGGTTCAAGATATGCAGGAAAATTCACCGGTACATGGGGCGACATCGGGACCAGTAGTTTCTATCCCCCACATCACATGACAATGGGTGAGGGGGGAGCGGTATACACCGATAATCCCCTTCTTAAGAAAATTATTCTCAGCCTCCGGGACTGGGGTCGTGACTGCTGGTGTGACAGCGGGATGGATAATACCTGCAAAGCAAGGTTTTCCCGGCAGTATGGTACGTTGCCACAGGGATATGACCATAAATATGTTTACAGCCACCTCGGGTACAATCTCAAAGCTACCGACATGCAGGCTGCAATCGGTCTCGCCCAACTGGAAAAACTACCGGGATTCGTTGATCAGCGACGAGAAAATTTCGCAATATTATATCAGGGCCTCAAGGATCTCGACAGGATTTTTATCTTTCCAAAAGCTACGTCGGATAGCGAACCCAGCTGGTTCGGGTTCATGATTACCCTGAAAACCGGATTACCATTCAGCCGGAATGATCTCGTTGAGTACCTGGAAGCCCATAATATCCAGACGAGGAATCTCTTTGCCGGAAATATCATCCGACATCCGGCGTTTGAATCGCTGGTAAAAGACAAAGATTACCGGGTCATTGGTATTCTGCCAAATACAGATAAGATCATGAATGACAGCTTCTGGCTTGGCGTATATCCCGGAATGCGCCGTGACGCGTTGGATTACATGATAAAAACGATCAGGACGTTTGTTGCAAACTATGATTAAGACGATTCTTCTCACGGGGGCAACTGGTTTTCTGGGGTCACATCTTCTTGAGGCCCTGATACAACACGATTACCGTGTCGTGATTCTCAAGCGATCGTTCAGTAACACTTGGAGGATCGACCATCTGATACAAGAGGTAAAATGGTACGATATCGATAAAGTGCCATTGGAAAAAGCATTCGAAGAACAAAAAATTGATGCGGTGATACATACCGCTGTAAATTATGGGAGAGCAAATGAACGCGTGTCTGATATCGTTGATAATAACCTGATCTTCGGTCTGAGGGTGTTAGAGTCTGCAGCATCAGCTCAAACAAGATTTTTTTTTAATACAGACACCATGCATGACAAATATTTATCAGACTATACCATGGCAAAGAAGCAATTTTCAGAATGGCTGAAAATCTTTGGCGAGACCGGAAAAATACATGCGATTAATTTCAGGATCGAACACATGTATGGTCCCAAGGATGACAATAAGAAATTCGGGACCTGGCTTCTTGAGCAAATGTTATCCAATAAAGATGAGATTCGCTTAACTGCCGGGGAGCAACAACGCGATTTCATTTTCATCACCGATATCGTGAATGCCTATCTGCTGTGTTTACAACAGGCTGATAAGTTCCAAAAATTCAATGAATATGATATTGGTACAGGCAACCCGATTACCGTGAAGGAATTTGTGTTAAAATTAAAAGATACCGTTGAGAGAATTCAAAATAAACCGGTGTCATCGGAACTTCGATTTGGATCAGTACCTTATCGTGCGGGTGAGAAAATGGGTGTTGCAGAAGATCTCTCCCAAATTTTTGCATTGGGATGGAGACCTGCAACAAATCTGGAAGACGGATTGAGTGCAATGGTCAGCGAATATATTGACAGATGTCGCCGTTAACGAATACCCGGATACCGGCTATTTTTCAGTTTCCTGATTCAGTACTTCTCCAAAATCACCAAGAAATGTTGATCGGTTTTCCCCGGGGAGTGCCAAAAAGGGTGAAATACTGGAATTACCCCGTTGAAACGGGTACCTAAAGATCAATTTCCCGCGGCCCGTATTTTCTGGTAAATCTTCGGTGGATCCACGACAAGCCAGATGCATACAAATAATGCAAGGTATTCCAGGGTGAAGACAATCAGGGTAATGAACCATCCTGTCGATAACAGCGGGTCTGTATAACTGTTGTTAGTATAAAATGCCCCAAACATCAAGGGGAATTCTATATAGGCAAACGCCTGGAAGACAAACAACGAGATAATTTTCTTGAGGTCATCCATTACCAGAATACAGATGAGCGGGGTAAACCAGACGATATACTGGGGGCTCCGTACCCGTGCACAGACAACTGCGAGAATCAGTGCACAGAGCAGTAACTGTAACAGCAGTTTCGGGTTCTGCCCGGGGATTTTATACGCGGCATAGAGAAGCGCAAGCATCCCCAAGCCCAGAATGGTATACATCACTGCGGATACCGCACCAATAGAGATATTCAATCCTATAACGTCGTGTATCCAGGAATACATGGTAAATGTGATAGTATTGGTATAGTACCCGTTTTCTGAACGAATCGGTATCAGGAAATTCAGCGTTTCTGGCTGGATCAAATATAACGGCAGGAATAGGACTGCACTGATGGGAATAACCACCTTGGCCGCAGCAAGAACTTCCTGTTTGATTGAGGTTTCCTTTGCGTTGAACAGCACAAAGAAGGGAAGTGCCAGAATGGGGAATACTTTGGTAAAAACCCCTGTTATTGATAGGGCATAACCCATCATCTCTTTCCGGTAGAGAGTACATACAATAGCAAGCATCAGCAGACTCGTTGGAAATGCATCATACCTGCAGATGACAAAATATGCAACGGAAAAAGCAGCGGCATAGACAAGACCGGAATAAAAGGCAGTTTTTTCATTCCATAGTTTCAGGCTGATGAGATACACGCAGAGGACCGTAACAATATCACACAGCACCATGAGAATCTGGAATGTGAAGACGAATGCCATGGCATTCTGTGCTATCAAAGCCGGAGCCGCGGCAATCATGACAGGTACTATACTCAGAACCGGGTAGATGAATTCGCCATCAAAGGGCGTTTGTCCCTGGACGAGCAGCATTGCGTGTTTGAGATAAACGCTGAAGTCAAAATAATCAATAAACGAATGAAATACTGCGGTCGTTACGAACATTATGAGAAATTTTGCTGCCACCACTGCGAAGATCAGAATCAAAATATGCCGTTGGGCTGTCTCCTTACTGATGTCGTTGAACTGCAATGACAGGAATGAGAATGGGTCTTTTCCTTTCTTTCCGGTTTTTTTCTCTTGTTCAATATCCCTTCGGCTTTTTTTCCCCATGAGAAATCCCCTCAATGATTTCTGCTTGCAGATGCCTGTTTGTCCGACTGCCTGAAAAAGACTCGGTTTTCTCTGTAAAAAAAGAGCAAGCACCTATTTTCGTGTCCAAGTGATCCTTCGGTTCACCGTAAAGTTCCAGATAAAACCAAGGAGGGTCCCGATAAACTGAGCTGCGAGATAGTAGATACCAAAGCCAGCAGTCAGCACCAGGAAGACCGCCCAGTTTATTGCAGCACCTCCGGCCGAGATGATGTTGAATGCTGCAAGACGCTGCCACCTGCTGGAATATTTCGAATTCTCCAAGGAACGGAATGTCCAGAGATCATTCCAGATAAAATTGTTCAGGATCGAGATCTCAATTGCAATCGCACTTGCCACCAAATCCAGTGGGTAACTGTTAAGATGTCCGTATTCCACGAGAATATACAGGATCCCGAGATTCATCACAATTCCAGTAATCCCGACAATGCCGAACTTGAACACTTTCTTCCATTCCCGCCATGCAGCGCTCTGGTGATGGGCGAAGGAGTACAGGGTGATATCGGCAACCTGCTGGGCATATTCGATGATCGTCCTGATCTTCAGCTTGCTGGTCCCGATCTCCCG
>JBAYMI010000052.1:0-10087 GCA_041663625.1 Methanoregula sp. | reverse complement strand
GGGCTGAGGACGACATTCTTTGAGGAGACCGTGTAGTTCTGGTACTCGGGAGAACTCGTGTTGTACGGCAGTACTTTTGCCGGATCGACATTAAAGCGCTGTTCGTGCTGGACAAAGTTGTACCGTGCGGAGATGTTCAGGAAGGGATCGGTGATCTCTTCAAGCGGAATCTCAAGGTACACGAGGCCGATGTCCGCACCCGTGCCGGTCGAGGATTTCACGTACCTGGCGGGCGAAACAGAGATGATGGTTACATTTGTCTGGGGGCCGTACTCGATCGGCACGGGCATCCAGACTTTGAACGTGCCATTTGCCGGGAGCGCGTCGCGGGGGATAGTTAGTTCCGTGGAGCCCGTGTAGGCAACCGGCGCCCCGTACGTCCCTGTGCCGTTCTTCCACGATGCCGTGATAAGTGGCATCAGCTCGTCATACCCGGACGTATACTGTGCGCGTGCGTTTTCTTCCTGGAGGATGGACGGGTTATGGTTTTTGATATTGAAGAGAGTTTCAGAGAAATACCACTCCTGCCCCTCGCTTTTAAGGGTCGCAGTCATGGGCGCATCCAGCCACGCGGCCCTCTGGGCGGCTGAAACATTGGGGAATGCAAGGGCCATCCCGGCCTCGATCTCGCTCCGGGTATACGGGAAATTGTTTCCTGCGCCGGAGGACAAAAACGCCATGTCCCGGGCCCGGATATATGCGGCATGGTCGCCGGCCGCTGAATAATTCTCCTTTGCGAGGGCAAACAGGTTTGTTGCGGTCTGGTAATTGCTGCTGTTGAATGCTGTTTCGCCCTGGCTGAAGAGGGCATCTCCCCGTGCTTTTGGCGTTTCTGCCGGCGCAGTCGTACAGCCGGCAGCGAGGATCGCGCCTGCACAAAGGATTAGCAGGGTAAGGATCAGGATTTTTTTCATGGGATACATCACCAGATGCTGGATATCCAGAATCAGGGTCTACACTATGATTAATATTAGGAAATGATTTCCGGCCGACAGATGATCAGCGTATGACGGCACCGGGCCGCAGACCAATAACCATTTTCTCTTGTCATGCTATCCGGCAGCCCGACCGGGGCAGGGACGGACGGACCGATAACCGCAAAAAAATTTTCACTCAACAACGTAATTAAGTGGCTTCTTTCTCAAATGGTCTCTTACCCCTCCCAACCGGCATAACTGTGCCTGGTTTCGGGCCGATGGTGATATCATGCGGTTTATCAGAATTTTTTCCTCTACCTGCCTTGTCATTGCGGCGCTGGTGATCCTTTCGGTCTCCATCCACCCCGTCATGGCAGCGGAAGCGATCAACAAACAGATGGATGGATGCGCAGCCTGTCATACAAGCGCCGGTGGATTCTCTTCTCTCCCGGGCATGGAGGATAAACGGATGCCCACGGTGCATATCCGGGAGATCGCGCCGGAACTATCCCCCTCCGGTACGAAGGGGCTGAGTACTGCTGGAGCCCCGGACGGGATCCAGACCTATCACCCCCGTGAAGGGCTCACGCTTGAGATCCGGGATCCATTTGCCGGTCCCCTAAGCCAATCGGCCCGGGAAACATCCAAGCCCCGGATGGCGGACGGGTCCGGAACTGCAGCGAGCCCCGGTGAAACCGCGAGCTCAATCGCCGCCATCACGGCCAACATGAGCAGGGCGGGATACGATCTGGCAGGAGAAAGCGCGCACCGGTACGAATCGACCGTGACATCAGACGATCTCCTTGCCATGAACACATCGCAGAAAACGGCGCTCGCGGCGGAGGGATTTGTCCTTACCGCGGAGGACACCGCGCAGTCCTACCGCGATGTGACCCTCTATACATTTACCAGCCGTACAACGCAGAATACCATCACTGTTATGGCAGTCCGGCAATTGGATCCCGATGGAAATCCCCTTGGAGATCCCGTGATTGCGATAAGTCCGGTCTTTTCCAAATCCGGGGAAAACACCCGGACGGGAACGGTTTTTGCCTCCTCATCAGGAGGCGACTCCTGTGCATGGAAATGGTTCGTTGTTGCCCTCCTCGCAATCGGCCTTGTCGTCAACATCGCTATCATCATCGCCGGAACGGATGGGGCATATGCCCCGATGATCCTGTCCATGATCGGCATGGTGATCGGGACGTTCGTGAATCCGCCGCTTGATGAGGCTGATAATCAGGATTACTGGATGTTCTGGGCAGTGAAGTCGAAAGGGGCGATCACCGCCATGGCGATCGTGAGCGGTGTCATCCTCCTTCTCTACCTGTTGTATGCCATATACGATCTGGGGGTCTGCATGGGCTGGTGGGAACCCGTTGGCCTGGACAAGATCGTCTGGAGTTACCAGGAGCGTTTCCTCGATGCCGATAACGGGAAGACCGTGACACTTGATCTGCAGGACCGTATTGCACTTGCCCTCTTTACCGACACCCGTGCCGATGAAACAGCCCACTGGATCATTGAGTCCGGTGCCGGCTTCAAGGTCCGCGACTCAAATGCCGTAAAAACCGAAAACGGAACCCTCCAGTCCTGGTACCTGGAATCCCGTAAGGAGGGGGCACAGGATTTAATCCTGAGGTATGTGAGCACAAAACCTGTCCCGCCAACAATTGCACATACCACCTATACCATCCATACAAATATCCATCCCGGGAACTGGGCGATTACCACCGTTGATGAGACGACAGCATCGGAGGGTACCGGCAAAGCCGTTTCGCTCGCTATCAATACTGCCGGCATCCCGCATATCGGTTATTATGACGAGGCAAACAAGCGCGTCATGTATGCCACGCGGGTAGATACACGCTGGCAGCGGGAACAGGTTGCGGGTTCGTCAGGCACGACATCCACATCGATCTCGCTCGACCGGTCCGGGGCCCCGTCGATCTCCTTTGGAGACGGCCAGTACTTCAGTACGCTCTTTTATGCGGCACGGTCAGAGAGCGGGTGGAATGTTACCACGGTGGACAAGGGGTCGGCCGGTGATGCCGGGGGGTATTCCTCGCTCGCACGCGACCGGGACGGAGTTCCGCATATTGCTTACAACGACGGCCATACATTTGCAACCCTGATGTATGCCACAATGAATTCCAGTACGGGGTCGTGGGATCCTGTCGCGATCGACAACGGGGGAGCGGTGGGCGATACCGGGTACGGGTCGTCACTCGAGTTCGATGCTGCCGGCCATCCGCATATTGCCTACACGGCGGGCAAGCACTTTGCCGACCTGATGTATGCCTTTAATGACGGGGTCTCCTGGGCGATCACGCGGGTCGATGATGGCGGGGGCAGGACAACCTCCTCGGGCCTCAACCCGTCTCTTGCCCTGGACAGCCACGGGTTCCCGCATATCAGTTATTACAGTGACTCCGATGCGGAGCTGCGGTACGCCTCATGGAACGGTACCACATGGGAAAAGGAGACCATCGACTCCGACAACGATGAAGGAAAATATTCGGCGCTCGTGATCGATGCACAGGACCGGCCGTACATCGGGTATTATGATGCGTCGTATGGGGAGCTGATGTATGCGACCCGGGCTACGCCGGAATCCGTATGGAAGATCCATATCGTGGATACAGAGGGCGATGCCGGCCAGTACGTGAAGGTAGCACTCGATCCCGCCGGCCACCCGTGCTTTGTCTATTACGATGCAACGAACCATGCACTGAGATATGCGGAATGGAAGGAGTGACCGGGCCCGTCCCGGATATCCCGAACTCCGATTTTACCGCTCTCCCGGGAAAACCTGTAACCGGCCGGGATGCGGTACGGCACGTTCCTTTGTGTCACTACGGCGCGGGACCAGAAGTCCCTGCCAGCCCACCCGAACAGGACAAATTCGCTGAAAAATGAGCACTTTCACGACCTGAAGCCAACGCCCGGAATTACCGCACCTAATAGACGCTCAGGGGAGGCGGTCTCTGTGAAAACGGGCCGGGGGCGGGGGAAAGGAAAGGAACCTCACTTTTCAGAGAGGATTCACGGCGGATGGGGTGAATTCTACTTCGGAGGAGATGGATTTCCAGAGCATTATCTCCACCATTACGAGTACCTCCCGTATCTCCACGTATAGGGCTCCGTTTGTCCCATTTTTCCGATTCCGAGGTAATAATTCCAGAAAATGGGGTAATAATTCACGGGTTTCCGGGCATTTTAACGTCGGAGAACATGGGGTAATAATTAGCAGTATCTGGTGGGGCGAAATGCGGTTCACGCGAATTTCAGCCCATGACCGGGGATACCGGGCCGGCAATTGCGTTCCAGGCCCGTGGTCCGGTGCCGGGGCGGACGGGCCTGAAACCTTGTCCTCGCGAGGGACAGCAAACCCCTAGCGATCGCGACGTTTGGCAACTGCCGGCGATCGCAAGAAGTCATCTGATTCTGATAATTCTATTTGCGTTTTGTCACCCGACGCTTTTCCTTTTTTTCAGTACCTTGATCGGTAGACAAACGCGTTAGAAAGGATAAATACACCGATTATAAATCGCTCATTGTGGACAGCCGGGGGTTGTTCCACGAAAAAAAGAGAACGGGTTCGCCTTAGTATGCACACTACACGAGCCCGATCCCACCCGTAGGCATGAGATTGTTATCTTCTGATCCTATGAAGATTTTCCCGTGCCTTTCGAGCGAAGCGTATGGAAAAAACGGAGGAAAAAAAATGAACCTACAAAAAATGGGTGTCGTCCTGCTGGCACTGCTGCTGGCAGCGATGGCGATGGTACCGATGGTGAGTGCAGAGGAGATGCTGGATGCTGATGCCGTGATCGATTCATCTCTCGAAGAAATTGTTACACAACCGGATCCCTATACTTATGTCTTCACCGGAAAGACTAATGACAAGACAGCAAGCGTCAACCACCTGATGGCAAACCTGAACAAGAAGACGAAGAGTGCAGCTGCTGTGAAATCCGGAACCCCGGTATCCGGTACGAACACTGCCACCATGCCGGTCTTAGGCAGTTCAATCTGGCAGAGAACTCAAGTGACCGGAACAAAGGAGATCGGATTGCCCAACACAAAAACCGTAAACGGGGATGTCGTTACTAACTGGCAGGGAAGTTCCCCGTATTATGCTGACAAGATTACCTTAACCTCCCAGGTATCTGCATCAGGAATAGGTGTCTCGTTCAGTATGCTGGGAGCAGGCGCGGGATACCAGGATATCGGCGGCAACACGTTCCGCTATTCAGATTTCTGGACTAACGCATATGCAGTTGCGCACAGGTACTCCAACTTCTTCGCATCGAGCTGGGCCGTTGTACCCTCTGTTGCGGAAAGTGATTCGGGTACCTTCCGGTTCAGTTATTCAGATTACACGGTAAACACGTACGTGTCAGTCTAAAATTTTTAAATTTTTTTGCGGTGCATCATGTCAATAAAATGGCCAATAGGAATCCTGTTCATAATCGCCTGCCTTACCGGCGTTTGTGCTTTTTTTGTCCTCAACACTGCTACACCCGCATCTCATGAATCCTGGAATGCAAAAACCGTGGAAAAGATCGGCTACTCCCATGCACCTGATGGGGGATATGCGGATTTTGCCCCCGATGATCCTGACTTGTATTCTACCTATTACTTTTCTCTGGCATTGAAAAACGAGCATATTGACCTGATGCAGAAAGAACAGACACACCGGTGGTTATATTCTCTGGAGCAGGAATTCATCGCGAATTCTTCCCGGATCTCTCTCAAAGACGTGTACTACCTGACCGGCTGCATGAAAAATTATGATATCCTCCCGCAAAACCGTTCAGGCATCACGTATCTTGTTGCACAGTTCAGGCAACCGGACGGGTCATATGCGGACAGACCGGAATTTAACGGATCCTCACTGGATACTATGCGGGCCCTGGAAATACTGGAGTTTGCCGGAAACAACACCGTAATAGCGAATGCTACCCGCGAGTGGCTTGTGCAGCAATGGAAGAGAGACCAGATATCCCCGGATGAGGATTACGTGCTTGCAGAAACACAGGTCCTGGTCCCGGCACTTTCCCTGGCAGAAATCGACCCGGACAAGATCCTGAGCAACAGTTCACAAAAAAACATTCAGGCACCGTACGCAGGGAGATGGGTATCCCGGCTGGAAGACCTTCCCGGTAAAAAAATTGACCTGTTCACGCTCAATGCTCTTGAAAGAGAAGTACGAATGTCCGGTAAGCTCACATCACAAATTACACAAAAAATCCAGGATTATATCTATTCCCTGGAATTGCCCGACGGAGGATATAATGCGATCCTGGGTAATTATGGTGAATCCCAGGGTACGTATCTTGCCGCAAAGATGTTAACCGATATCGGGTGTCCGGTCCATAACCAGACAATTGATTTCATCCTGCGGCACCAGAGCCGGTACGGTGGATTCCGCCCTGCCTTTAAGATTACCCCCTCCCAAAAAGACACCTGGTTTGCAATCCGGGCACTGGCCCTGATGGACCCCGACAATCCTGCAATCCCTTCAGTCAAACCCTGGCTGGACGCCCAGATGGACAATCCCGGCCTTTCTTCGGAAAACCAGTACTATGTTGTGATGACTTATGGCGAACTGAAAGAGACTGTCCCTGATGCTGCCGCCTTACGGAACACCATTAAACAACGGATCACGACGGTTTCCGGATCCGCATACGAGCAGGGAGATATGGAAGAGATTTTTCATCTGCTGAATATAGCAAAAATACTGGATCTGCCCTTGGAGCCTGCACAGAGAGATCATTTGATCCAGAAGGTCAATGAGCTCCAGAATACCGATGGGGGTTACGGTCGGGGGGGATCTGACCTGATGACAACCTATTTTGCCTTAGGCTCGCTGGACGCACTTTCAGCAACGCCCTTAAATCCTGAAGCATGTGCCAGCTGGATCGGACAAGGGTATACTGACGACGGGGGATACCGGTACCGCAGGGGGGACCGGTCCAGCAATTTTTCCTATGTATCACCAACGTACCTGTCTGTTTCATCACTGACTTACCTGCACAAGTATCCTGCAACCGCGGATACTACACTCCAATGGATCAACAACAGCAAATATTCTGGCGGGGGCATTCAACTGATGCCGGAGAAACCGGAAACCGAAGTCAACGATGTCACGTTCAGGGAAAACCTTGAATACACGGTCCAGGGCCTGGAAACCGAGCGGATCTTACAGCATCGCGCGGGTTTTCCGTGATGATTTCAAGAGAAAAGACCAATGGAAAATCCGGCTCATGCCGGGTTTACTCCCCGCGTCGGTCATGGGACTATTGTATTCAACAATAAATTCTGGGTTATCAGCGGAGTCATTGATGCGAAAGATCCCATTGATATCGTCTGGGATGTATCTCTCTCTTCAGTCCTCCCTCCAGAAAAAATGAACGAACTTCCGGATACATCGGCTCATGAGCATTCCCTGTCACCGGCTGCATCTAAGGCCGGGGGCAGCACCTTCATGACATTTGTTGTTATTCTGACAGCAATGGGGTTATGTGTGATCTGGTTCAAGCGAAAGAGATAGTAAAAAACATGGAAAAAACACTAAAAAAATGGTGATTGTCGTCTTTGTAATGGTGAGTTTTTATTGCATGATTACAGAGGGGGATATTCGGGGCAGGAATCGTTGCGATGATCTACATCGATGCCCTTGTTGATTCCCACGGGAATGGCTTGATGCCTGAACAGGAACGTTATCCGGATGCAATGAAAACAATGCAGATATTGCTCTCTATCTTGGAGGATATGATTTCAAAGGGACCGATGCCGGAACGCAAGGAGCATCATGGGGCTTTTCATATTATCCAAGTGATATTTGCCGGTATGCGTGGTCACAAATGGTAGTGGATACTGATGATGGCTTGCCCGTACATGTCTACGATGGTTCACTACATGCACGGAGATATTGTGTAATTCATGAACTGGGCCATATTTTCAATGCTGGTCATCAGGATTCATCTGGAACGAATAAAGCAACGTTTTGGTTAAATCCGTCGCCGCAATTTACCGTGATGTGGAGTGAATATTTTGGTTCACTGATCAATACACATGAATATTCATCCCCAGCATATCACGGGGATTCGGATCATAATAATGCAGGGGCAATTAATGCGGCAAAGAGTTTTATTGCCTCAATCATCTAATTTTTTCTGAGGCTGGAATGGAAAGTCAGACAAAGAAACGATTCCTGATTATTGGTATCGTCACCATGTCTTTAGTACTCCTCTTATTGTATTTCCAATGGAATGGAATTCAGGATGGTCAGTCAACACTTAATGTCTATCCAGTCACCCTCTATCCCAATGGCAGCGGAACCGCGTTTTCCCTTTCAATTGATAAAATCCTTATTGAAAATGCAACGCACCTGACAGACAAGGATTTTGCCGAACATCCGGCCCTTGCTGAAGTATTGACACATGAACGATCACTATTCAGGGGTTTTTCAAAGATGAGCGGTGTTGACCCTGGTGAAGAAGAGATCCTTCGGAAAAAATACTATATTTCAGAATACAAAGGGGACTATTACCTGATGCTTGTTATGCGTCATTAATGGATGACGGTTTTTTTCAAATCGGGATCCATTTGTCAATCGGGGCAATTTGGCAGGGAGATAGTTTTCAGGGGGTTTCAGGTCCCGGGCACTCACGAAACCGGTGAGGTTGCCATCGGTAGGGAAGAATGGGTCGTGATCAGGATCAGGGGGATATACCTCCCTGACTCCCAGTCTCTGAAGGAGGGGGGGGCCAGAAGTCCCTGCCAGCCCACCCGAACAGGACAAATTCGCTGAAAAATGGGCACTTTCACGACCTGAAGCCAACGCCCGGAATTACCGCCCCTAATAGACGCTCAGGGGGACGATCTCTGTGAAAACGGGCTGATGTGGAGGGACATGAGAGGAGGGGCGGTTTTAGCCACCGATCGCACTCCCGTAATGGCAAAAATATGGCACACCAAATCATCCCGGATGCTATCACAGGATAAAAAAATTAAAGAATGTGGCTGCCGGCTTTTGGGCCCGGCTGGCATTCGAAGACATCCGTAATCTTCACGATGACGAGAGAACGTGCAGGAAGAGCCGGATTCTTTTTGTTGATCTTCTCCTTCATCAGATCGAAATCCTTGCCGCTGGTTTTGAGGGTTGCGTCACCCTTGATCTGGAAGCAGCCCTTGATCTCCGGGCCCCAGATGTAGAGAGCGATCTTCGGGTTTGCACGAAGATTTTCAAGGGATTTGTTCATGAAATTGTCCACAATCCAGATGGTATCGTCGCTGATGAGCTCGACAACGCCAATGGGAACGACATTTGGCGTACCCTCTTTGGACGCGGTCGCGACCGGGAAGATCTTCATCCTGCTGAACGCTTCTTTCATTTCTGCGGTTAGTTTCACCATGGTAAATTCACCTGTAATGAGTTCTGTTCCACTATTTACAGTCCGGCCCGGTCAACAATGACGTCGGCAACGGCCTTCGCGCTCCTGAACGGGAAGTCGGAAGCCTTCAGCAGTTTTCCGGCTTCACCTGCGGTCATCATCAGGTCCCCGACCTGGCAGGTTGTGTCCGCACCATTGGGAAATGCTGCGATGAGATCTTTTGGGGATTTGACCGGGAATTTTGCTCCTTTGAGTGCGCCGGCAATCTGTGCATGAATCTGTTCCCGGACGGAGAGCGTTTCACAATCCAACAGTCCGGCAATCTCTCCGGCTGCCTTTGCAACCGGGCAGTCAGCGTTATGGGTTCCGCATCCGAAACAGGCACCCTTGACCGCTTTAAGCGATGCTTCCGCCTTTGCCTTCGATACCTCTTTTCCAGTGTACTTCCACGTGGGCATGTCTTTCACCGGACATTGGTGCGGTTGTTACAAATATATACTTGAGCGTCATTAAAATATACAAAGGATCCCGATACAGAAAAATGACCCTTACGTTCATCAGGGAGCACTCTGAAACAAAGGGGGATGAATCATGGGTGCAGCACGGGGTACGTTGACAGAAATCCGCGAACTTAAATCGGAGATCACCGGGCTCCGTACGGATCTCAGGCGGTTCATCGAGCGGGCAAACCAGCAGCACGTTGAGAGCGTGCTCGGGGATTTGAAGAAAAATTATGCCGGCCTGTTTTCGGATCACCAGGTTGAG
>JBAYMI010000051.1:0-10131 GCA_041663625.1 Methanoregula sp. | reverse complement strand
TCTTGAGCGGGCATTCTTCAACATAGCGGATAATGCAGTCACCCACGGGGGACGGGTAACCAGGATCAGGATCTCCGCACAGGAGACACTCGAAGGGGCATTGATCGTGATAGAAGACAATGGTACGGGCATCCTTCCCACCGACAAGGAGCAGATCTTCGAGAAAGGGTATGGGAAGAACACCGGCCTTGGCCTCTTCCTTACCCGCGAGATCCTCTCCATCACCGGCATCACCATCCGTGAAACCGGGGAATACCATAAGGGGGCCCGCTTCGAACTCTGTATTCCCTTTGCAGCATACCGGTCCCCCCAAAACCGGGAGACCGATCGCTGCCACATCCGTATCCCGGACGCGGAAGGGATCCCCCATCAGGATATACGGGTATTTTAAAACAGGGACTTCAGCCCGGCCTGCATGAGCGGGCCGAGGAGTCGGATCATCCGGGGTTTCAGCAGCAGTTTCCGGGCAAGCACGGACGGACGGTCCATATCCCCATGCTCCTCGATGGCACGGATGATCTCCGGCTCATCGAGCGCACGGATCAGGGCATCAATATCCTGCGCGGACAGGTGCTGCCGCACTTCAAAGAGCCGGAACCCGAGGGCAAGTTCGTTCCCGAAATCCGCTTTCCACCGTGATTCATAACCGGCAAGGAAGGTGTCATCGAACCGGCCGGCTGCGCAGGCTTCCGCTGCAACCGCCGCAGCATGCCGGGCGGACCGGATACCGGTATAAACCCCGCCGCCGGACGTAGGTTTTGCAAATCCGGCAGCATCCCCGACAAAGAGGGTGCGGTGGCCGTACGTCCTTGGCATGATACCCAGCGGGATAGTACCGGTGACGAGATGGACGGATGTAGTTCCGAACTGTTTCCGGAACGCCTCAAAGAGCGACGGCACATCCCTCTGTGCACAGAGGCCAATGCGTACCCGTTCGGGACCGGTGGGAATCGACCACCCGAAAAAACCCGGCGAGGCGTCCGGGTAGACCTCGACGAAACGGGGATCGTTCCTGCGCAGGATATCTGCCTGGATGCCGGCAAGAAATACCGGTGCCCGCCGCATGCCGAGCAACCGGGCGATGGTACTCCGGGGCCCGTCAGCTGCGATCAGGATCTTAAAGGATATCTGCTGGGGGCCGTGCACTCCGCGGGTGACAAGCGTAGAGTCATGGATATCGCAGGCGCTTGTCCGGATCTGAAATTCCGCGCCATCAGCAGCAGCGTGCTCCGCCATCTCCCGGTCAAGGGCACCCCGGTCCACGACAGAGGCCATGGTCTTTTTTGCATCAATGAGAATACCCGATCCCTGACTGGACAGGACGCGGGCACCGGATACCCGGTTGAGGACGGATCGATCCGAGACCCGGCACTCAGCAAATGCCGCATTGGAGAGGAGGCCGGCACACTGGACAGGATATCCTATGGTGCCGTGCTCCTCGATACAGAGGGTTTTCAGCCCCAGTCTCGCACATTCACCGGCTGCTGCACAGCCGGCAGGTCCGGCACCGGCAACAACGACATCGCAGGAAACGGATTGCAGGGTCATAGGGGAGAGTTTTAAAGAGAGTCTCTTCTACCTGGTAAAAACAGGGTGCGGGAATTATTTTTTCCCGTCGGCTTTATGCCGGATATACGCAGTTTTCTGGGGAGGCTCCTCTACGGAATCTGCATCCCCTTCGGGGTTATAGAACCCGAGCAGGACTGCGAACACACCGAATGCCAAGGCAAACGTGCCGACAACCGACAGTATCAGGTTCTCCTCAAAACTCGGGAAATAGTAGAAGAGAGTACCGAGGAGTGCAAGCCCGGTCAGGATCATGGCGGGGATGAGAATATATTTTGTCTTCGGGTGCGTGAGGGCAAGCGTGATATCGGTGAACCCGTTGTAAACTGCGATTGCTGCGATGAGCAGGATGAGCAGGATGGAAACAAAACTGGCAAAGATGATCGAGAGCACACCGGCAACCAGCAGCACGGCCGAGATCCCAAACCAGAGGATCGAGTCGTCGCCTCTGCCCGTGATGGCAAGGAAGACGCAGACGGCAATCCCGATGATAATCAGCAACCAGAAAAATCCATAAAAGGTCCCAAGGGTAAACTCGGGAAGCAGCAGGGCCAGAAAACCGAAAATTACCCCGACAATACCCCTTAAGAGGCACGATGTTTTTTTATCGAACATACTTTCACCCGGGCAGTCCTGCGGTCTGTCCTTTCTCTACAGGTTAATTGGCAATACAACTACAAAATGCATACTGCCAGAACCGCACGCTTGGGAATGCCTGTGATGGATAATATCGGAAGATCAGGATATAAGGCTGTCTCCCATATCCCCGACGAAAAGCGATGTGTACTTATTGCCGGAACTCAATATCCTGTTGAGAGCGGGCAGTAAAAAACGGTATCCCGACAAACCCATTCCCCGCTCCCGGTGTCCCGCGTGTCTCCTCTTCCCCAGCCCATGGATAAAACCGGAAAACCGGAGAGAGCAATCCCTCTTGAGCAGGTCGTTGCCGAAGAGATTGCGGCAGCAGAGCGCGAGCGCCAGGCATTCCGGGTGCACCGGGAACCGGTTGCCCTCCATGCAGCGATCCTCCTTCTCTGTATCCTCGTCAACATCATCTATTCAGGGATCCGCAGCGATTACCTCCTCCTCTTTGTTGCCGCAAGTCTCTACCTCAACATGTTCTATTTCATTACCCTTCTTATCCCGACAAGCCCGGGAGCAGCCGGCCTGCACAAACCGGAGATCGCAAAATTCCATGCATGGCTTTCCGAGAACGGCATCACCTCCGGCACCCGGCAGTTCACCCGGATCTTCATCAACACCATCTTCATGAACAGCCGGACGCTCACCCGGGGATTCTGCATGATCTTCGCCCTGGACATCGCCTTTACCATCATCGCGTATTTCTCCGGGCTTCCTTCGGATATCTCCCTCTTTGTCATCCTCCAGTCCGCAGTCATCATCATGTTCTACGGCCTTGTCTGGAAGGTCGAGCCGTTCACCGCGGAATTTGCCCGGAACATCGACCTCGCCCGGAACCGGCTCTCCCGCGACCTCCCCCCCGCGATCATCTCGCTGCTGTTCCTGACCGGTTTTCTCACGGTCGTCTTCCTGTTCCTCACCACCATCATTCTCCTGCCGGGGATCACCCTGAACGCATTCCTGACCGGGTCGGGGCTGTCGGAGATCGCTCACATGTTCGGGCTGCTCGCCATCCTCGCAATCAGCCAGTACTTCATCATCCGTTACATCCATGGCAAGACCAGCCGGGTGATGGCGGAGCGCCTGCTGGACTACCGGGAGGAGCTGCTCCGGAGCCTGGCACGTGACCTTGAACGGAGTTCCGCATCCGGTTCCGGTACGGACGTGAAGAGCCGGTACGAGATGACAACACGCCTCATGGAGTCACGGATTTACCGGATCCAACGCAATTCCCTGGCCGGCACCTTCCCGGTCTACGTGGTTGATCTCGATTTTTCCGTTATTATGGACACTACGACCCTGACTGCCATCAAAGGGTATATCAGCGAGAAACGGTAGTCCTGACCCAAGTACCCGGCGTAAAAAAACCGCCATCACGGGCATGTGTGCCGGATCGGTAATGGTACAAAAGAGAATACTGTATATACTTCCATTGGCGTATTTTACACCGGAAATGATTGTATGACTGAAGAAACCTCCATTACAGAACCCATGATGGCTGATATGAAACTCTTCCCCTGGTGGCTCCTCCTCCTCTGGGGAATTCTTGCGCTGCTCCTCGGGGCCGCATTCCTCCTCTCCCCGGGAATAACGACCGTCCTCCTCATCACCTTCATGGGAGCCTACTGGCTCGTTGGCGGTATCTTCGCCCTTGCAAGCCTCGCTGTTGACAAGAGCAACATGGGCTGGAAGATCTTCCTTGCGATCATCAACATCATCGCGGGTATCGTGATCCTGCTCTATCCATTCTATGCCACGTTCTTCGTGCTGGAATTCTTTGTTATCTTCGTCGGGTTCTGGGCCTGTTTCGTAGGGGGAGCCCACCTGTACCGGGCTTTCGCGCAGAAAGACTGGGGCAACGGCGTGCTCGGAATCATCAGCCTGATCTTCGGCATCATCCTGCTCATCAACCCCTTCATCGCGGCCGTGCTCCTTCCCTTCATTGCCGGGGGGTTTGCCGTTGTCATGGGGATTATCTCGATCTTCGTCGCGTTCACAGCCAAGAAGTGCGTGGACACGGCAAAAGCAGCGTGAACTTCTCTCATCTTCCTTTTTTCCGGCATATTCGTCAGGACCCGGTGTTGAAAAAATATTCCCGGCTTCTTCAGGTTGTGAGATATTTCCCCTCTGGACCTGAGGGATGCTCGTGCAGGTTCGTCCAGCACATTCACAAAAGATTCAGGATTTTTTTACGCTACGCGAACTGCATGATCGAAACGGTCAAAACTATGTCAATCATATAATACCCGGCACTTATTCCGACATCCCATGTATCGCATTCTCTATGTGGACGATGAAACCACCCTGCTTGAGATCGGCAAAATCTTCCTTGAGCAGAGTGGGCAGTTCATTGTTGATACCATTACCTCTGCCCCGGCTGCGCTAGCTCTCCTCAAATCGGCGAACTACGATGTCATCATCTCCGATTACCAGATGCCTGAGATGGATGGCATTGAATTGTTAAGGCAGGTCCGGTCTTCCGGGAATACCACCCCGTTCATCCTTTTTACCGGGCGCGGGCGGGAAGAGGTTGTCATCCAGGCGTTAAACGAAGGCGTTGATTTCTATCTCCAGAAAGGCGGCGAGCCCCGGAGCCAGTTCGCCGAGCTCTCAAACAAGATCTTTTATGCGGTCAGGCGCAAGCGGGCGGAGGAGGCATTGCGGGAGAGCGAGGAGCGGTTCCGCCGGATTGTCGAGACCACGGATGAGGGCATCGCCCAGATGGATGAGAATTTCACCATGGTCTATGTCAACCGGCGGATGGCTGAGATGAACGGATGTACACCGGAAGAGATGATTGGACGGAACTTCTCTTCGTTCATGGTTGCTGAAGAGATCCCCGATCACACCTCCCGGACAAACGAACGAAAACTGGGGGAATGTGGCCGGTACGAGCGCCAATTCATGACAAAGGACGGGAAAATAAGGTGGGTTCACATATCCGCAACCCCGCTCATTGATCCGAACGGCACGTTCCGGGGCTCGCTGGCAATGTGTTCCGACATCACGGATCGGAAGACCGCAGAAGAAGCGATTGACCGCCGCAACGAGGAACTTCATGCCGCATACCAGCAGCTGGCTGCAAGCGAAGAAGAGATCCGGCGGAATTATGATACCCTGGAAAAAAGCCAGGCCCGGTTGCTTGAGAGTGAGCAGCGGTACAGGAATGTTGTCGAGGACCAGACCGAGTTCATCTCCCGGTTCTTACCGGATGGCACGCACGTCTTTGTCAACGATGCCTACTGCCGGTATTTCGGCAAGAAGCGGAAGGATATTGTCGGGCACCGGTTGCAGCCGAAGATCCCGGCCGGAGACCGGGAGAGCGTGAAACGGTTCTTTGCCTCCCTGACCCCGGACCACCCGATCGACAGTATCGAGCATCGGATCATCATGCCTGACGGTACGGAACGGTGGCACTGGTGGAGCGACCGGGCGATCTTCGATCCTTCCGGGACGGTTACTGAATTCCAGTCGGTTGGCCGGGACATTACCGGAGAGAAGGCAACCCGTACTGCACTGGAGAAGAGCGAGATCCGGTTCCGCGAACAGTACCAGAGCAACCCGCTCGCTATCTTCACATGGCAGCTTCGGGATGACGATTTTGTCCTTGCTGACTGCAACAGGGCAGCTGAAATCCTCTCGGGCGGGCGGGTGCATCAGTATCTCGGGAAGAGCACGTCCGAACTTTATGTAACCCGGCCGGAACTGGTTGCAGGGATCCGGCGATGTTTCTCCGAACAGACCGTGATCTCGAAGGATCTTGTATCAGAGCACTTCCTGCCCGGACGGCTTATCCATACTACCACGGCATTCGTTCCCCCTGACCTGATCATGGTCCATATGGCGGACATCACGGAGAGCAGGAGATCTGAAGAGGCACTGAATAAGAGCCAGCGTATGCTTGCTGAAGCAATGGAACTGGCAAACCTGGTGAACTGGGAATATGATACCGGGACAGGAATTCTGACGTTCGACAACCGGTTCTCAACGTTATACGGTGCCAAAGCAGAGAGCCAGGGCACCGGCCACATGGGAATAGAAACATACCTCAGGGATCTGGTCCACCCGGATGATCGCTGGATCCTGGTCGAGGAAGACAAAAAGATACGGGCTTCTCCCGACCCGGGATACGTGTCCAAGCGGGAATACAGGATCATCCGCCGGGACGGGGAGGTCCGGCACATTGAGATGTGCATCGGGGTTACAAAGGATGCGGACGGGCAGACAATCCGGGCCCATGGCGTGAACCAGGATATCACCGAACGCAGGAAATCTGAAGAGGAACTCAGGGAGAGCCGGCGCAGGCTCGCTGAAGCAATGAACCTGGCAAACCTGGTGAACTGGGAATGTGATCTCGGGACAGGGATCCTGACGTTCGATGACCGGTTCTCAACGATGTATGGCGCGGATGCAGAGCATAAGGGGATCCACCAGATGACGGCAGATGCATATGTAGCGGACCTGGTCCACCCGGATGATCGCTGGATCCTGGCAGAGGAAGATGAAAAGACAAGGGCTGTTTCGGATCCGGGGTACGTATCGAAGCGGGAATACCGGATTATCCGCGGAGACGGGAAGATCCGGCATATTGAGATGTGTGTCGGTGTTACAAAAGATGCAGCGGGTCGGACAATCAGAACCCATGGCGTGAACCTTGATATAACCGAACAGAAGGACACAAAAAAGGCACTCCTCCGGGCAAACAGCCGGCCATGCCACCAATCCGGTATATCCCGGCACGAGATCCTCACCAGGATTACAGCCCTCCACGAATATTGTAAACTCGCAGAAACAATGTCCCGCGATCCCGGCATCGGCGAATATCTGAAGAAAATGGATTCCGCTATTACAGAGATCCAGTCGCAGATCGGATCCCTCCGGACCGGAGAGGATAGTAGTACCAACGACGCGCAATAGAAAGAGCGGGACGCAGTCATTACCGGTTCACGGACCAAGTCCGCGCTGATCCTGGACGCAAGAGAGCCCTGAGGCGGGGATACGGCCGACCGGATGCTTGAACCATTTCTTTAACAACCCTGACTTCCCTCCGACCGCGATCACGTATGAGGAGCACCGTTGCAATAAAATAAAAGAGCGGGACGGGGACGCTAACGGATACTTGCTTTAGACAAAAAGACACTCATAGATAGCAAAGACAATATCCCGGATAGTCATCCGCGTCATCACAACCGGAAGAATGAGAATCCTGCGGGCCGAAGAAAATAGTTCTTTGTGCCCGCAAGCGCGATTGATGAGAACAAATATGATCTCTCCATCCCGTGCTACAACGGGATCGAATACGAATAAGACCGGTCGAAAAACCGGAAATATATTTTGAGAACACAGCCGTACAGGGTTCGCGGCCGGAAGGCTCAGCAGGAGAGTCGAGGGGGAGGGACAGGTGTCTGCCAGCAGGATCCGGACCCCCGACTATCCAGAGCAGTATGTTCACCGGGTTCCGTTGGCAAAAAAGAGGGATCAAAACAGGGGTTCCTTTCATCGCGACCGTGCTACCCCCCACCCACCGTGAGTTTTGCCTTCCATTAGCGTACATTAGCGTTTTACAACGTCACGCAAAATGCTCCGTTTGGCTTGAATTCATCGTAAATGGCGATGTTGAAAAAAGTGAGCAAAAATGTACTGATTTTTGCAGGTAACTGATCCGGATGATACCGGGAAATGGCAAACGGAGCCCCTGGGGGGTCCGGATTTGAGGGGGAAAGATAACGTGGATCGGGGGGATAGACGACGACAGAAACGGGGGCAGGGAAGAGAATTTCACGCTCTCCCCTCCCGGGGGATCGCAGGGATACTGCCGGACCGAAGAATACTGATCGGGTGCTCTGGTCTCTAGGAAGGGGAAGATTCCGGGATTGATTGCCGGAAGTTTTTCCGGATACTGAAAATTTTTTGTTCACGATACCGGAAATTTTTCCGGGAAATCTTTTTGAAATGTTGTGAGTTGTAAAATTTTCTGATTTTTTTCCCTGTTATGACTGCAGATGAATGACGATTCATACCCGAACAATGAATACATAAAACAAATTGCGTTGTAGAAAAATTTGCTGTGTAGTAATCCTTTGATCCTTTACGTAACGCTCTCGGGCACTCCGTCTTCGGCTCTGCCCCCGCCGTGTGGGCATCCCCCGCATTGCGATGCCGCTGGATTACCGGAATTATTTTCCAATAGTGATGAGTTGGTAGTATATTCAGGTGGCATCGTAATGCACCCCGTCCCCAACTGGGGACAACTTGGCGCAAGAGGAGGGGCGATCATTTCTGCAAAAAAATTCGGAACGGCGCCCCGGCAACAACACTTCCGGCAATTGATAACCAGACCATGAACAATACGAGCCGCGATCTGTCTCTTCTCTTGAGAGTGTGTTGTCATTTTCCCAAAAACGCTCCACAGGTGTTTGGTATTCGCAGGTTGGACGGGCATATAAACACCGCGAAGTTGGAAGAAACTGCGGGAAAAACCTCCACCATCGGCTTGGGGAGGTCGGCGACAAAAACTCCTGCCCGGTTTCACGAGAACGAGAAATGAAAGATATTGATCCCGCAGAACCGCTCGAAGAGGTACAGGATGCCAAAGAAGATCGCTGCGTATATCAGGAAACCGACAATGAACCCGGGAATACCGGTGAGACCGAGGAACTGCATCAGGATATTGGAGGCCCCGTTCGCGATGAGGATCGCACACAACAGGACGAGTATGATGGTGACGATGCGTTTTACCGATGAAAGATCCATGAATCATATCCGGGGTCCGGGAATATAAAATTCCCGGGTGCAGGACGCTTCCCCGGGGCACCCATGCGAATCCCACCTTATAAAAAGGACGCATGCAATAGTTCATTCAGGAGACATACCATATGGAAGCCAGAAGCGAACGGAAGGACGGAGTCCTCATTTTTTCTGTCAACGGCAGGCTCGACGCTTTCGGCGCCCAGCAGCTGAACGACTGGGCCCGGGGGGAACTTAACGACGATGACAAGGATCTGGTAGTGGATCTGGCCGGGGCAAGTTACCTGAGCAGCGGCGGTATCCGGGTCTTCATCAGTTTACAAAAGGAGTTGAAACGCAGGAGCGGGAAGTTTGCCCTGTCGGCTGTCGGTGAGTACCCGGCAAAAGTGCTCGATATGGCAGGCTTCACTTCAGTCTTCCCCCTATACCCGACCATTGCGGAGGCCGTGTCGGCTATCAACAAAACCCGGAAAAATCCCTCGCTCTTCAACGAGATCTTCTACAAGAAAATCATCCAGGGCAATGTCAGCCTCACGATCGAACCCGGGTGGCTGACCAAGCCCCCGGTCCTCCGCGTCACCGGCGACCTGAACAAGGTGCTCCATGCAACGATCACCGAATCCGATGTCCGGGCAAAGAAGTTCTCTGAGGTCACCTACTCCCTCGGGCTCGGCGCTATGGGTGCAAACATCCAGGATTCACTCCACCTCCTGGGCGAGATGATCACGCTCTATGGTTCCATGGTCTGGCTTCCGACCGATGGCAACAGCACGCCGGACTTCATGACCCCCGTGGATGCCTCTGACGGCGACCTGCCGGTCTACACCGGCTACAACATCACGCTCGATGGCCCATTCAACGAATACCTGACGCTGGACTCGGCCGATCCCAAAGGCGTGAGCATTGCCGATATCTACCGTGTCATTTTCTCCTCCAGCCGGGAGCGGATCAAGTCCTACCGCGGCGTCGTGGCAGTGACGATGTGGGGCGTCCTCTCGGGCTTTGCCAGCTCCGGGCTGAAGAAGGCCCCGGTTGCCGGGTCGGGAATCCCGCACGGGGACTCGATCATGGCACCGGCCCACGCCCATGAGTGGATCGCGGGCGATACCGGCACCTCATACCAGGGCGACACGCTGGTGAGTTTCGGCATCGGAATAGATCTCGGCGGGGATCTCT
>JBAYMI010000050.1:0-10189 GCA_041663625.1 Methanoregula sp. | reverse complement strand
TCGATCCGGTCCGTCCCTCCCATCAGCCATATCATTGCCCGCGAGTTCGGCGGGGGGGGCCACCCGAACGCGGCCGGCGGGTCGTTCAGGTTCTCGGTGGTGGAGCGCTTCACGTGGTGGCTCTTCAAGAAGAGCCGGCATTTCGACGAGCTCGTGAAGGTTGCGGAAGCTTACTGAGATCTTTGTTGTTTTGCGCTCCCTTTCAAAAGCCCAATCCTTATATCCGAAGGCAGGGAAATCCGGTGAGGATCTTATCATGAAATATTTCACTCTCGGACTTCTCCTTGCGGTGCTCTGTTGTGGTGCTGTGCCGGTCCTGGCATCGGCACCTGCCGGGGGATCGGGCTGGCTGACGATCAACTGCGATGAGGATGGCGCACTGGTCTACCTCGATGACACCTATAAAGGGGTTATCTCAGAGGGATACCTGAATATTGCAGACGGCGTCTCTGCCAGCACGTATACGGTAAAAAAGGACGGGTTTTACGATGCCAGCGGGGAAGTCAATTATGTTCCCGGTGGGGAATCCAACCTTGAGATCACGGTCTCGCTCACCCCCAAGCCATCCGGCAGCACCAAAGGCTGGATCAATGTGTACTGCAATGTTGACGGTGCATCGGTCGCGTTCGATGG
Organism: Methanoregula sp.; assembly: GCA_041663625.1. GTDB lineage: Archaea > Halobacteriota > Methanomicrobia > Methanomicrobiales > Methanospirillaceae > Methanoregula. The sequence continues at coordinate 9,556 of JBAYMI010000050.1, read as the reverse complement.
CGTGACCAAAGGAACGGTTTCCAGCGGGATCTATTCGCAGGAGGTCTCAACCACCGGGACACCGTATTCCACCTTTACCGTGAGCAGGAGCGGGTACGAGACCTACACCGGATCCGTCTCCGCGATGCCCTCAGCCGGTGAGACCATCTCGCTGTACGCTACTCTCAATCCTGTTGCAACAACCTCCCCCACCCTCATTGGCGGATCCAACGGGTTTTACGAGGTTACGTGCAACGTGAACGGCGCATCGGTGTACTTCGATTCCAGTTACCAGGGGAAAATTTCCAGCGGGACACTTACGGTCCCGGTCTATCTCTCAGGGACGCCCTACAAGACCTACCGCGTGGAGAAGAGCGGGTATACCACCGCCACCGGTTCGATGCCCTCCCTTCCGGCAAAAGACAAGACCGTGACCTTCCATGTCACGCTCGCCTCCGCGACCACGCAGGTTCAGACCGTCCTGACAACGGCAACAACCGAGAGCCCCTCCGGGAGCGGACAGGGATATATTGTCATTCATTCGAATGTTGACGGGGCAACGGTAACGATCGGGTCGTACCAGGCCGGCATCATAAAGAACGGCGTCCTCAAGGTACCGGTCTCGACCACCGGGACGCCCTTCTCCGAGTTCACCGTCTCCAAATCCGGGTATGCAACAACCACCGGCACGGTCCCCCGCCAGCCTTCCGCAGGCGAGACCGTGGATATCTACGTGACGCTGACTGAGCAGCAGGCAACGCCGACTCCTACGCAGGAGTCCCCGGTCTCCGTCCCGGTCATCATTGCAGGTCTGCTGGGTGCAGCTCTTCTTGCAGGATCCGGCCGGAACAGGAAATAACGGCCTTCCCCTCTTTTTAACCCGTCTCCTGTCCATGATCGATCGCCCGGATCCGGCACGGCAGCGATTATTATCTCTCCGGTCATCCACTGATTTTTTATACCCAATCAACCAATCACCGGTCACATGAAAACGATTTATCTTATCATAACCGGCCTCTGCGTGATGGCCTTATCGGTGATGCCGGTGCAGGCATTCACGATGAAATCGCTTGCAATCAACGTTGACTCTGGGGGCAATGCGCAGATTGACATGCAGTACGAACTGAATTTTGTCGAGCAGAGCGCGGTCTTCCTGAAGCTTGCCGACCCGGCACAGGAACTCCAGTCGGCCTTCAATTCAGGGAGCGCGCAACCGGTAACCGTGACTGCCGCAGGTTCTTCGGGGTCCACGGTTAACGTGCCATCCTATGCATCGGTCACCCGGACGGATGGCGCATCTGTCATAACCACGCCCACCCTGTCGTTCGAACGCGCCGAGAAGGTTCTGAAGAACTACTGGTTTGCCCCGCTCGTATCGCCGGACTTCTCGCCCGCGGTGACAACTGTTACGTTCCCGGACGGGCACCAGGACTTCTTCTATGACCAGATCAGTATCCCCTCGATCAGCCACCAGGTGTCCCAATAAGGCTCTCACTATAATCCATCGCTTTTTTGCATCCTGGAAATACCTGCATTTTTTTAAGAGCCGGTCACGTTTTTTCTGTTCTGGAGAAATCATTCAGTAAACTTCAGCGCTCCCCGGGCTTCGCCCCGCACGCTCGTGGCATCCCCGGATGCAATGATGACGTATTCCTCTCTCTTTAAAAATGAAAATTTTCGGGCTTCCGGGATGACCGGTAATTGAGGCCGCCGCGGGGCGCCCTTTTTGGTCGGCGGCAGTTATCCCTGAAAGGTATGGGGGCATCAGCCTCTTTTTGCGAAAGTGGATTTCAACAGAGCAGTTTTCTTAAAAAAAAAGATCTGCAAATACTATTTTTTCCAGGATATGATGATGGGGGCTGATGCCCCCATGCCCCCGGTTGTGATGAACGCCGCCGCCCCCGAAGGGGCGCCCCCGCGGCGGATCAGTGCCTCTGCGCATATCTGAAACCTTGTCGTTGACCCGCCATGCGTTGGGGAGTCCTCCCCAAAATTCGTTTTGACAATTTTTTGGGTCCGGGTACGAACGACCGTTCATGTGCGTTTTTACAAAAAGCCAAAAAAGGTGCTTTGTAGAAACAGACATGAACCCAATCGGTTCACACCCGGACTATGAAAATTAAAATTCAGACCTTATTTTGATATAAATTGTTGATTCAACGTAGTTAATATTCAGGGGAAATCCTTTGATTCTTTACGTGACGCTCTCGCGGGCTCCGCCTTCGGCTCTGCCCCCGCCGCGTGGGCATCCCCCGCATTGCGATGCCGCTGGATTACCGGAATAATTCACTAATAGTGATGGGGTGGCAGTCTGTTCAGGAGGCATATTGATGCTTCCAGTCCCCCACGGGGGACAACTTGGCGGAAGAGGGGGCGAACATTTCTGCAAAAAAAGGTTTTCAGCAGAGAATAAAGAGGAAAAGAGGGAGAACCGGTCAGCGTTCGTACGCTGCCTTCTTCACGAGCTCGTCCCAGTACTCCCCGGCATTTCCGGTACAGTATCCCCCGGCCACGATCTGGTCCGGGTCAAGGTGGGACCGGGCGAGTTCTACAGATGCCCTGTCGGGGTCGATGATGAATACTTTCCGGAGGGTGTATTCGCTCGTGAGATCGAACAGGATCTCAAGCTGGTCCTTCCCAATTGCTACCTGGTTCTGGTGCTCCAGCAGCAGTGCCAGATCTTCCCGGCCGGGCGTGGGCTGGAAGAAGAATACTTTCTGCCGGGCCAGCGCAGCGAGCTCGACCTCCTGCATGGCATCGCAGATCAGGACATGGCTAAATACACCGGTGTCCCGCATGGTCCTCATCAGGATCGTGTAGACCTCGCAGATCGCATCCAGCCATTCATCGTTGTCCCCATAGTACGAATCCCCGATGCCAAGGACATGGGGCGCCGGGATGGCACATTCCGCACCTTTCTTCTGCACAACAATGCCTGCTGCATCTTCGACAATTGCGGGGGCATCGAAATGGAGTTCCCCGACAGCCCGTTTGTCGCTGATGCCGGTAATGGACTGCCGGATCCGGTCAGCATAGAATTTCCCCCCTGCACAGGGCGTAACGATTCCCGCAGAAACCTGCGGTGCAAGCGACTGGTCGAGCTGGTACGTGATGATGTCCGCGTTCCTGCCCCGGTGTTCCGCGATCCAGCCGGCCAGTGCGGCCATATCCGGCAGCCCGGGTTCCGCCCCGAATCCCCGCGTTGGGAGTTTCACCCGTTTAACCATAATAGAGATCTTATTACTCATAAGCATCTAAAAAGTACTGATGACTCAACAGCCGCTGCTTGTCACCTGCGGGCTGCCGTACACCAACGGCCCCTGCCATCTCGGTCATTTGCGAACGTACGTCCCTGCCGACATGTACGTCCGCTACATGCGGCGGGCGGGCGTTGAGGTCCTCTTCGTCTGCGGTTCGGACAACCATGGGACGCCTATCGTGGTCTCCGCGGAGGAACAGGGGATCTCCCCGCGTGCGCTCTCGGAGCGCTACCACAGGCATTTCGACGAGACGTTCAAGCGGATGAACGTGATGTTCGACCGGTTCGGGATGACCGACGACCCCGCCACCCACCACCGGGCGCAGGCCATTGTTGCCGAACTCGAGAAGAAGGGCTACATCTACAAGCAGACCGTCCACCAGGCCTACTGCACGAAGTGCAAGAGGTTCCTGCCGGACCGGTACGTGGAAGGGATCTGCCCCCACTGCGGCAAAGCCGCGAGGGGCGACGAGTGCGACCAGGGGTGCGGCAAGCACCTTGAGCCCGGCGAGATCAAGGACCCGGTCTGCAAGGTCTGCGGCACGAAAGCGGAGTTCCGCGACCAGGAGCACTACTTCTTCAAACTCTCGGAGTTCCGGGACTTCCTCCTCCCCTTCCTCGACCAGGTCCGGGGAACGAGCAATGCGAAGAACTACGCGATCGGCTGGATCAAGGACGAGCTCCACGACTGGTGCATCACCCGCACGCTTGAATGGGGCGTGAAGTTCCCGGGCCGCGACGATCTCGTGGTCTATGTCTGGGTCGATGCCCCGATCGGCTACATTGCCTTCACCGAGGAGTGGGCAAAGGCCAATGGCCAGGACTGGAAGCGCTACTGGTGCGGGGAGAACCGGGTCACGCACTTCATCGGCGGCGACATCATCTACCACCACGCGATCTTCTGGCCGGCGCTGCTCAAGGGTGCCGGCTACGGTGTCCCGCACGCGATCGTTGCGAGCGGGATGGTGAAGGTCGACGACCACAAGTTCTCCAAGTCACGGGGCTACGTTGTCTGGACCAACGACGATTACCTTGACAAGGGCCTGCCTGCCGATTACCTCCGGTATTACCTGCTCGCGTACACCAGCCACACTAAGGAGCTGAACTTCTCGTGGAAGGTCTTTTCCGAGCGGATCAACAACGAGGTTGTCAATATCTTCGGCAACTTCGTGTACCGCACGCTCTACTTTGCCCAGAAGGAGTTCGACGGCATTCCGGCCGGCACGGTCGATCCCGCCATCATGGCCGAGATCGCGAAGTGTCTCGGAAACGTGGACCAGTTCATGCGGGACTACGAGTTCAAGGGCGCTGTCGACGCGATCATGGCGCTTGCCGCGTTTGGAAACACTTACATCCAGACCAGCGCCCCGTGGAAACTGATCAAGACCGACCGGGCTGCGGCTGCGCAGGTGATCCTGAACTGTGTCCAGATCACCAAAGCGCTCGCGCTCCTGATGGAGCCGGTGATGCCGGACACTGCCGAACGGTGCTGGAAGCAGCTCGGGTTTTATGACAGCGTGGCAAAGCACCCGGTAAGCGATGCCACCCACCCGGTGCCCGAGGCATGCATCAAACCCCCCACCCCCCTCTTCGTGAAGATGGAAGAAACCCAGGTGAAGGAGCTCGATGCCCTGCTCCAGAAACGTGTCGCGGAGGCGAACAAAAAGATGGAAAAGACACCCGCCATATCAATCGATGATTTTGCAAAAGTTGAGATGAAGACCGGAAAAGTACTTGCGGCAGAAGCGATCCCGAAGTCCAGCAAGCTCCTGAAATTACAGGTCGACGTTGGCGGCGAGACCCGCCAGATCGTCAGCGGCATCGCCCAGTTCTACAAGCCGGAGGAGCTCGTGGGCCAGGACGTGATCGTCTTAACCAACCTTGCGCCGGCAAAGATCTTCGGTGTCGAGAGCAACGGGATGATCCTCGCGGCCGGTGATGCGGCCTCGCTGCTCACGCCCCTGAAAGCGGTGGAGCCGGGAACGAAGATCCGGTAACCCCCCTCTTTTTTACAATCTCTCGCAGGCAGACCATTTCTCCTGGTTTCAGGTTCCGTGTGCCGTTGCGGCCACTATCTCCTTCCAGCGTGCATGACTGAAATTCGGATAGACCCCCTTTGTGGAACCATACATTCCCTCTGCCAGGTGCCACTCGTGCGATTCGCCGGTGCCTGTCCATGAGTATGAATCCTGGTATTCATTCCCTCCGCCATCGATGCCGGTATTTACTACTCCGGGTGTTAATGGATCCGACCAAGCGTTGAATCCGAGAAGGTACGAATGGATCTCTACCCGGGTTGTTGGAGAGGCAGAGTAGTCAGCATAGACGAGCGTGGTCTGCTGTGTCCTTGCGGGAGCGTATTCGATCCATTCCGGGGAACGCGAGGCGATCTCCTGATGGTATGGCGGGGAAAAATCCAGCTTTGGCAGGATAACCGATTCGTTGCCCAAGGGGTATAACGTATTCATGAAAACATCCGGGGAGTATGAATACGTACTGTTGCCGATCCCGACAGAATATTCTGGGCCTCCGGATTGAGAGGGCTCAATCTTTTCGGCACTTAATCGTAAAAACCACGGCTGGCTGCCCGCGACCGTGAAGGCCTCATGCAATTCCAGTCCCGGAGGTGCCCGGACAAGATCGGCATGGAAGTTTTTCTGTTCAAACTGACCTTTGTTCAGTTCAACCGGCCCTACCTGGGGAATTCCATTCTTCACAGGAACCGGGATATAGAATGTCGCATTTGTTATCGTCTCGTTCACATCGATGATAATATCAAACGAATGATGGGACAGGCAACCGCGGGATGCAGGTTCTGATATACAGCCCGTGGTTGCAGTCAGAATAACGAGGCAGAGGAGAAGACAGGGAATAGTTTGGTATTTCTGCGACATGGGTAATCTTAGTTATTCCGTCACTCCCATAAAAAACAATATTATTTGCGATAATAAAAAAACTGCATAATTGAATTTCGTTTGCTCTCATCAGGTCTTTATCCAGCGCAATAAGGAAGAGCTCCCTCTCGATTTTCCTTTTTGGCTCTTTTTTACCTCATAAATGGAGAATCCTGTCTGATAATTATCAAACCGGGCAGAGGAAAACGCCGTTATAGATGTTTTTCTCTGCCGGTGTTATCTTTAAAATTAAAATAAAAATATTTATTATTTATGCAGTTGTTTCTAGGTTTACCCCAAAACCCAAAATAATTAACAAAATTTAAAATTATTGGAGATGTGGCATTAGTTAGAAAAAGTTAAATTTAAATAGGGGGGTTAAAAAATGAGAAACTTTGTATTGATAATGGGAATAATCCTTGGATTGTTCCTTGTGGGAGGTGTTTCGGCAACCGATTTCGGGCCGTGGACAACCGAGACCGTGGACTCGATCGGAAATGTGGGAGAATATTCATCGCTGGCACTGAATTTCTCCGACTATCCCCGGATCAGTTACTATGACCAGTCGAACCATAACCTGAAATATGCAGCATGGGATGGTAAGTCATGGAAGGTTGAGACCGTTGACGGACTCACCAAAACCATTGCTGACCGTCCCCATAACGGAAAGGACAATAAACACGCGGAAGTGGGCGAGTACTCCTCGCTGGCCCTCGATGCCAATGGCAATCCGCGGATCAGCTACTATGACAAGAAGAACACGAGTCTGAAGTATGTAGCATGGAGTGGAACGTCATGGGAGATTGAGACTGCTGACGGATCGACAAAGATCACCGGTAAGTATCAGAAAGACGGCAAACAGGATCATTCTGCGGATGTTGGTGAGTACTCCTCGTTGGCACTCGACGCGAATGGCAACCCGCGGATCAGCTACTATGACAAGACCCATGGCGACCTGAAGTATGCAGCATGGAGCGGGACATCCTGGAAGATTGAGACGGTTGACGGGATAAGCAGAACCTTTGCGGACCGTTCCCTCATCGGAAAGAATGACAGGTACACGGAAGTTGGCAGGTACTCCTCGTTGGCACTCGATGCAGACGGTAACCCGAAGATCAGTTACTATGACCAGAAGAACGGTGACCTGAAATATGCGGCGTGGGATGGCACATCTTGGAAGATCGAGACGGTTGACGGCATAACGAAAATAGCCGATGAACATTCCTTGAAAGGAAAGGTTTACAGGCATTCTGAAGTCGGCGAGTACTCATCGCTCTCCCTTGACACGGATGGCAACCCGAAGATTAGCTACTACGACAAGACCCATGGCGCTCTGAAGTATGCCGTCTGGAACGGAACCGCGTGGGAGATCGAGACCGTTGACAGCAGCGGAAAGGTCGGGGAATTTACCTCCCTCCGTCTTGATGGAAATAACGACCCCCGGATTGCATACTATGACCGTACAAACAAGGACCTAAAATTTGCCGCATGGAATGGTGCCGTTTGGCAGATTGAGACGGTTGACAATTCGAAAAAAGTGGGGACCTATGCTTCCCTGGCTCTGGATCCTGCAGGGGATGCTTATATCAGCTACTATGACCAGACAAACCATGACCTGAAATATGCACAAGGTAACGGACATAGACTGGTCAACGAAATCGCCGGTCAGCTGTACGGGCAGGACATCACCCAGGGAGAATATCTCGAAAAGGTCTGGCCGGAAATGCTCGTAAATCTTTCACCAGAAGCTACGCAGAGATTGTATGAAACGGAAATTATCTGGGACAACAAGTGGGATCCCAGTCAACTTTTTACGGATGGGTCTGATGGTTCTGATGCTTTGCTGAGGAGTGCTGTCGTTTCCAAGAGATCAGCTTCATCTGACCTGCGGCTGATCAGTCTGCCTCCGACTATGGAGGGGAACTCAGAACTTGATAAAGATGGAAACCTGTTCAACTCCTTTACCTGGACCGGTACGACAACCAAAGTCCCGATGATTGGTGCAACGACCATGTTACAAACAATTGATGGGCCGGCGGTTCTTGATACCAGATGGATTCCTGTCAGCACACCGGTAAATAATCTTAAACTTAAGGCCAGTTATGTCGATGCAAAGCAATCCAACCAGATTGTCCATGCAGGCTATTACCGGACCAATGGATTCCATTCTGTAAAATGGGACAATCCGGATGCCCAGCTTCCCTGGTGTTCCCTCTTAAAATGTGATTGGATGGGGGTAGAAACAAACAGTCCTGTAATCTGGTACAACGCAGAGGCAACCGAATACAGAATTACACCTTTGGCCGGATCAAGCGGCTCGATAAGCCCCTCGGAGGCTGTTATTGTTCCTTCCGGAGGGAGCAGGACATTCACGGTAACTCCGAACAGTGGCTACGCCGTTGAAGAGGTTCGTGTAGATGGGATCTCCCTGGGAGCAGTATCTTCGTATACCTTTACTAGCGTCAGGAGAGATCATGCAATTTCTGCTACCTTTAAAAAACAGAGCCTCCCGCCCATTGTCCCCCTCTGCCCTGCCGGGACACCGTTTGATTCAAGCAAGTACCCCCAGAATACTGCTCAGTCCGATGCTATGACATTCTCGTGCAATTGGGACGGGGCGGGGCAGGTATACATCTCCGGAGATCCATCTGCCCTTACAGGAGTGTATGCGGATGACGGGTATATCATTACGATTCAGCCAAGCGGGAAAACTTTCGATGCTCCTGAACATTGGGCACACCAGCATCCGGTTATCGAACTGACGAGCGGCATGACGCCCGGGACAAATACCTTCACGCTTATCGTCAAAAACTGGCAGAGTCTTTCAATGAGTTATGCAGCGTGGAATAGTGGTTCAACAACCAACTTCCAGAATCCGTATATCATCCAGGTGAATACCCAGACCCTGTCTACCTTGGTGACCAAGGAGCAATCAGCCGATGAACTCCCGTCGTTTATCACATTGGACAAGAATGGATTGATGATCAACGGAACATTAGTTGAAACCTCTGATACATCAAGTGGTTAAGAACAATCAAATTTTTTACCGACATCCGCACCGTTAACGGTCAGGTTAAAATTCTGAAAAGAGAAGAGGCGATCCCATGCCGGGCTGGTGTCCCGGCAGGGATCTGGATAAAGAGATCTTACGGCCCCGGTGTGCAGAAGGACCGTTTCAGAAGGGTGCGGGTGTTGCAGCCGAGTCCCGGTGGCGCTGGACAATGGTTGTCGTGCGCCAGTTCTCGCTCGTTGCGATCTCCCGTATCCATCCCCCGGCGGGCATCCGGTCCGGGTGGGCTCCGGTGCCTGCGGGTATTTTCTCACGGAATGGAAGGCACATGGCGTACCGCTTCCTGCTCCGGAATGTTGCTGGTAGAGTTCATGGCATGGTCTCCCGGCCGCCCGTTGCAGATCTCTGGTGCAT
>JBAYMI010000049.1:0-10374 GCA_041663625.1 Methanoregula sp. | reverse complement strand
TGCGGCGTTACTCTTTCACTTCTGTTTTCCTGCCGCAGAGCGGGCACTGGTAGATGGCATTCCCGTGACCGTCCGCCCATACCTGGCGCATCGCGGTCTCTTCATGGGTCTTGTCGCACATCGGCGTTTTGGATTCCGTCATGGGTATCTCCTCAATAATCAACCATTGACCCCTTCCGGCATTTATGGGTATTTACCCATCCGGCTATCTCCCGATGCAACATTGATGTCGGGGAACGGTCAACAGGTAAAGCAGAGAATTATACCGGGTGCCATGTGGATACCAGCATCGTGATCCAGGGAGTTATCGTTGGCCTCATTCTTGCCGTACCGGTCGGTCCCCTCTCCCTCATGTGCATCCGGCGGACTATCTCGGAGGGCCGGCTCCACGGGATTCTCTCCGGTATCGGGGTGACGCTTGCCGATGCGATGTATGCCTTGGTAGCGTTCCTCGGCCTCACCGCCATCTCCGGCCTCATCATCTCCCATGAACTTTTCCTGCGGGCGTTTGCCGGGCTCGTCCTGATTGCGGTAGGCCTGCGGATCATCTTCTTTCTCCCCGATGGGGATGGTGAAAAGACCGGGCAGGAGAGTTATACAAAGGACTTTCTCTCGATGCTGACGCTGGCAATCGCCAGCCCGATGACGCTCCTCTTCCTCATGGTGACCCTTCCCGGTTACGGGCTGGTATTTGGCGGGACTTCGCTCATCGCGGCCGGGGAGTTTGTCGCGGGGTTCGTCATTGGGTCTGCTGCATGGTGGGTCATCCTCTGCGGGGCGGTGGGATCGCTCCGCTCCCGGATCAGCCCGAACATGCTCGTCCTGATCAACCGCATATCCGGTCTCTTTATTGTCTGTGTGGGTGTCGTCATGCTCATTGAGCCGCTCCTCATCCTGGCAGGTCTTTCCGGTTCGTGACGGCCGGTGATTCCCGTTCCCGGTAACGAATAATTATATTTTCTTTTGCGCCAACAATTAAGCACGTAAATTCTGTTACAACCGGGTTTAAGGAGAGATTCCGCTGACAGACAATAAACCGGGTGTACACCCGGGCGATGAGATCGTCCGGGTGAAGCTGCCCCAGAAACGTAACCGGGAACTGTTCGGCAGTGCTGAACTGATGATGGGAGCAAACCATATCCGCATCCGCTGTTTCGACGGCGTGACCCGGATGGGCAGGATCAAGGGAAAGATCAAGAAGAAAGTCTGGATCCGGGAGGGGGATATCCTCATTGTGATCCCGTGGAACTTCCAGGATGAGAAGTGCGACATTATTTACCGGTACACCGGGCCTCAGGTGGAATGGCTCAGAAGGAATAATTATCTCTGACCTTTTTTTAACTCTCGTGGAATATCCTTGATGGTACCAGGCCAGATCTGACCTACTGACTGTATTCCATGCACCCCCTGCCAACGACACGGGTGATCCTGGTGCTTGCGGATAATTCGGGACGAGCGGTCCCGTTCAGGCATCAGACCGGGAGGAAATTAACGTTCTCTCGCGAAACGAGCTGGAAAAAAGATCAGAGTGACCGGATAATCACTTCGTATTGTTTGATGACCAGGGTGGTGGTTGGAGGCAACTGGTATGTCAGCGTGGTTCCCGTTCCAGGTGTTCCGGATTCCCGCGTCATCCCAAGCGTATTCAGGAAGTAGTTGTCCCAGGCAACCGAGTAATCCTGTTCGGTGTCGGGATCATAATCAACGTATATGGGAACAAGCGAGGGATTGTCATACTTGTCGAACCGGGTCTCTCCCAGTGCCATTTGGACCGTACCGATACCCTCCCGTGATATCATATCCTGGCTGGTGAGATTCACCAGGTTGATGACCATGGTTTTTGTCTGGCCGTCATAAAACCACCGGGGCTCAGCGAGCATCACGGATCCTGATGTCATGGCCTGCCGCTTCACCACGGCCCCGTTCTGGAGGGAGATATCCGTTTCGGCCGAATCAGATACATACATCAGATCTCCGGATTTGAACGCCTCTACAAAGGTCACCGCATTATCATCATAGATGGTTATCTCCGAGGCCGGGGAGGCATATTGCGAATTGTAGACAGTCAGGGTCCCTCCCCCGATTTTCAACGCGGTCTCTTTGTACGGGACGGTCTTGTACGCGAGGCTTTTGATATCGTTCTGCAGTACGATCATGTTCTTCTCCATGATCTGCTCGTCTGCACTGACCTGTTGCTTCATGAGCATCGGGTAACCATACAGGGTCACCATGCCGATCCCTATGATCATCAGGGTGAAGATGAGGAGAAATCCGATCGATTCCGACACGCCCTCACTGCCCGATGCCCGAAACGTATTGCCCGTCATGTAAATCCTCCGGAATTGTAGCTGATCTTATTCATACCGCTTCCCGTGGTATTTCCCCCGGCCCTCCGGGATGAACCGATACCGGCGATTGCCACATTGGCGACGATAGTCCCCCTGCTGACGGTCACGGTCTGGGTCGACAGGTCGTTGCTGTGAATATTCCCGACTTCAACCAGATAGTCTCTCCCTGCGATATCATCGGGAATGTCAAACCGGGAGGTTATATTCCCGGTAACGGGTGCGATGGCATAGGTATCGACAATCCGGGTGGAAACGCCGTTGCTGATATCGGTAAATGATGAATACAGGATGGTGTTTGCCGGCCTCTCCATGAAATACGTATTCGTGAGGAGGAGTACAACGATGAACAGGCCGGTGAGGACGCCTGATATCAGGATATATTCGATCATGGTTGCCACGCCGGTATCTTTGTCCCGTCGGGGATGGTTATTCTGATCGCCAGGTCTCATTGTATGCGGTCACCCCGTTGTTGTAATGAATTTCTACATAGGTATAAGGATCATTCCATGAAGGGGACTGTGATGAAAAATCCACCACCGCATCATGTCTGTCCAGGGAAAGATTGCGTATATCATTCTGCACCCAGGTCTGGTTGCGAAACTGATCCTTATCGTCGAGATATGCGGACTGGATGATCACATCCCGTACCCCCCGGATATCGTTTTTCGGAAATTCTGATACTGCTTCTGCGGTTGTTTGTCCGACTACCGTTGACTGGTTGAGCAGTATTGCAATGAAGAACAGGCTGAAACTCACGATAAATCCCATAAGCACAATCCATTGTGCATCATCATTTAATCCCGCCATAGGAGTGCCTCCAGGAGTACGGCATGTTTACCTGTACAGTATGTGTCTGAACAATCAGGAAGTTTCTCGACAATGACCCAATCAGAAACACGCACGGCATGTTCCCCCCCCACAAGCGGGTGGGAGGATTTGCCCAGGACGATACTGCCAACAGAACCATCCTCTCGTTGGTAGGTCACGTTTGCCTTGAACTGGATGCGATCCGGATCCGCCCCGGTCTTGTTATTCACGAGGTTGTTGAACATGGTCTGGAACGCTGCAGCATCATCCGTTTCGATCATAGTCTGGAGGGGTGTCTTGTCAACTGAACTGTTGGGGGCCGTGTTCATCATGTTCAGGGCGTCGCTTCCCGTCACTTCGAGCTGCATATCGCTGATATGGGTGTCCCCCATAGTATATACTGACGTCGAGTTGACTACGATGAAGGCGGAGAGGAGGAGGATCAGCGCCGCAGCGATCCCCTCGATGGTATACAGCTGCCCGTCCGCATTTACCATACTGCCACCTCCAGGACGGCATCCTTCAATTCCGGCTGAGTGACATTTGCCGGATTATAATTATAATAGAATGCCTGGGTATGGGTATTATTCAGAAACTGTTGTGGAGGGTCAATCTCAAAGGTCAGGTTGACAAAGATCGTGTCGTCCGGATCTGATGTGATGAAGAATCCCGGCTCGAACACCATCGTCAGATCTTTTGTGAAATCTGCTGGAAGAGGAACGGGTGTGGATCCCCCGTCTACATACAGGAAATTGTTGTAGGATGCTGAAGAAATGAATAATGTGCCGAGGTTGGTTTCTCCATAGGATCTCTTGTAGAACTTGACATCGGAGACAGAGATCGTAGGTGGATTGGGGTATTTATTGAGGTCTCGTGTCGCGTCCACATCGGTGATGTTGATGACGATCATATCAACCTGCGGGTCGATCCGGTACGCAGCATCCCCGGTCTGGTTCTTGATCGTACCTACCTGATCGTTCAGGAGATGCGAGTTGTTGATCATGATGGCGAACTGGTTGAGTTGCACCTCCTCGGTATTGGTGTAGTGATACGCATCGATTATTGTCTTGCCAATCGTTGAGTTGCTCGAACTCCTGATTTTCACATCCCTGCGGATGTAGCCATAGGGGGAATATTCAGGAATAATATCCCCGACAGACCGGACCGTGTCTGTGCCTGCTTCCTGTAAGGAAATGTTGAAACGGTACGGGTAGTCCCCGAAGATAGCCCGTTTCGAGTAATTATTATAGGTAAAATCTGGATAATCTGCGGTGTTGAAAAAACGGTTCACCTTTTCCGCATCGAGAATGCCGGGGGTATCTTTTGAGACGGCAAGGCCAAACCGCGCGATATTATCCTCGCTCTTCTGCAGCTCCCAGGGAACCTTGTCCTCAACGGTATCAGCGACATTCCCGGGATCCTCTACAAGGATCACCCCGGTCCGGTATGCAACCGCATCGTAATCGATCGTATGGGACTGAACGCCGATAAACAGGCCCGGGATCATGGTTGCCACCCAGATAAATGCAAGGATAAAGATAGTGAAGCCTACCAGGAAGTCTACCGACATGATACCGGAATCGTCAGTCATGGGGAGGTATACGCTCCTGTTGTTGCATCGAATTCAAGGTCCCGTGTTCCCTGGCCGGTGATGGTGAGATAATAGGTATTCCCTGCCAGGGAAAGTTCCCGTGACTCGTTCGTGACTGATTCTTCCGTCGGGATGATCAGGGCACGGTTCTTCAAAAAGAGTTCCCGTGGCGTGATTATCCGGCTGAGGTTTATCTCGTCTTCCGGGTATTTGCCGGACCAGTTATATTGTTTCTCACCATAACGACTGTTGGTTACCAGCAGTACCTGCTCCGGTTGCCGGACAATAAAACTCCAGCTGCTGGCATCTCCTGTTGCATCCAGGTCATGTCCCCGGATGAGCCGGATACTGGTTGTTGTAGTATTTTTATAGGGTCCGTTCTCCGGGTGCGACGTGCGGTACGATATGCCCGGTGCAACAACATCAAAATTGATCGCGGTGGATGAATCAGATCGGTTGACGATCCCAAAACCGGTATGGGGGTTTGCATCTGGTACCTGTGGCGTGGGATTGGATGGTGGCAGGGGAATTTTTCCCAGTACTCCGAGAATGGCAATGACAATCACGATGAAAAAAAGGATATAGGCCAGTTTCTTCATGGGACCCCTCAATGGTTTATAGGACGGAACTTTGATATAACTATTCGTTTATTGTGATCGGTTTATTTCTCCTGGTTTTGACCCGAATAAGGACAATGAAATCTGTTTATGGATATCCTCAGTACTTCTTTGATTATTCCTCCGTGAATTCTGGTGGTGTACACTACCTGCCAAAAACCTGAGTGAATAGTTACACCATTATCAGCATTGCAATCGATCTCCGGCAAAAAAATTTCAACCACCCCCTCACCCCCTGCTCAATTTTTTCAGGCAGGGTCTGGTTGATCGGCAAACCAACTCACGCCGGCAAATCAAAATTTTTGTAGCATGTACATACCGATTGTAGGATAATTATCCGATTGTAGCCTCATCAACTGACACCTCATGAAAATGCTCTGGGGAATTCCTCAATCCAGACAAATTGTATGAATCCAGTACATCTCTGAAATTTTCTCTGTGAATAGTGGATAGCCAGCGACTCGTATCACATCACATCAACCTGAAACTTCGAAGAACTGTAACAAACGTAACGGATTTGAGTTTTTTTAAAAATCCCTTCACGGACGAAGAGCCGGATGAGATCAAACCGGAACAACTCTTCGTCAATCATTCTGGGACCACGGAGAACACGTGCTAGGAAAATCCATTGAAGAGACATTCGGATATTCTTGGGCAGTGACGTTCAGCAGGTACCGGATCGCAACGTTTCTGGATGATATCTTAGTATTCGGCTGGCTTTTTTGCCATATAGTGACCCTATCCGGCGCCCGCTGCCTGTTTAGATCTTACGCGTTTCTTTAGTTCGGGCTCAAATTTAGTGAAGTACTGATCCTATAGATGATATTTTACAATGCCCTAATCCCCGGGGCTCTTTCTCAGCATGGCCCGTGCTCCTCGTCGGATATCATTCCGGGTCGGGAAGTCCCCCGGGTCCTCATGAGGCGATTCCCTTTCTGGGTACTGTCTGACCGAGGCACCGGGTCTCCAGGAGCTGGCGCACCAATGCCCGGAGAAATATATGAGAACGCTTCAAAAATTACTCGTTTTTTGTCAATCAGGTACAAAATTGGGGAATTATCGAAATAAAAAAATCTATATATTATGAAGTGTTTAATCTATTGTTATGTGTGGGGGGTGGGTAGTGAAACGAACAATTCTCGGAATACTCGGATGTCTGCTTCTTGTCAGTTCTGCTGCAGCACTCTATGATCTATCCGCATCAACGATCAGCAACAGCAATCCGGGCTGGCTCATTGCAGATAATGGGGGAAGCCAGTCTACCATCACCGTTTATGTCATGGATAAATTATCATCAACTCCCGTCCCAAATGCGGATGTAGTATTCTCTCTTGAGTCAGCATCGCAGGATTTGGGAACGATCTCCCCCGCTACCGTGAAGACGGGTACCGATGGCAAAGCAACAGCGGTCTTCACAACCCTTACGAAGAGCGGTAATGCTACCATACAAGCAGCGATCTCGGTCAACGACGGTCAGACAAGTTCTTTTACCAACACTACCTACCAGCGGATCGATCACAATACCCCGGAAAAAGCAAGTTTTGATAAATATCCGTCCGAGTTAACGGCAGGATCCGGTGCCTCAGTAAATGTCACGGTTAAAGATCACTGGAACAATCTTGTTGATAACAAAAATGTTGCAGAATCCGTGCATATCACCATGACGGGAGATGCCGGTGCCGGATTAATGGATGGCACGGATTATATCCCAGGGAAAATCTATTTTACGGATCCATATGGTAATGTCTCCATCGATCTCCGTCTGTCTACGGTTGCGGGAGCGAATACTCTCTCCATGGATCCAATCGGCAATATCGTGCTGCCTCCGGAGAAGATCATTACCGGTGTTGCAGACAGTGTTCCCTGGTATATCACGCAGACCCGCGCCATAACTGCAACCGGCCAGATGTCACCCCGTCCTGCCAACGGGCTTCCGGAAAACAATGTGGAGATCACCTACCTGCTGACCGACAAATACGGGAACCCGATAGATGGTGCGCCCATACTCTGTGAGGCATCAAATAAAGGAACCACGCTGTACAGCACCCTCTATTATACCTATGAGGGAACCGTCACCGTTCCCTTCGGTGCGCAGGATGTAGCGGAGATATTCACCCTCAAGGCGTCTGCTCCCGGGAATGCAACCGCATTGTGCAAGACTCCTGAAAATGTCGGGTATTGCAGCCAGAATATCGAATACTATCATACCGATCCGGTTGACCTGATATTTATCGCAAACCCGCAGTCCATGGCGAGTCTTGATGCGGATAAAACAACCCGGGCCGTTCTTCAGGCACGGGTAATCGATCAGAAGGGCAACCCGGTGAAAGGAGAGATGGTATACTTCTCGAACACCACTCCCACCTATGACGGGACGTACGTTGTGACAACTGAGCCCGCCCTTGCAGTGAATCCTGATGTGGCGGTATTAGTCGGCGATGATGGGTACGCAACCACAGAGTTCAGCCCGGGGGCGTTCGCGGTCTATGGTGTGGAAGGATACAATCCGGTTGCTACGGGAACCATTGTCGTGACTGCAACATGGACGAACCCGGGGGGCACCATCACCAAGACCCGGGATATCACGCTGGTCTGGAAGAACTACCCGTACCTCAGCACCTATTCCTTTGCGGACTGCAACAATGCTCACGTGGGGGATAAGCTTAACCTCACCATCCAGCTCAAGGGTGACGGCGCCGCGCTCAAACCGGATCCCATCGATGTTGTCCTTGTCACGGACCGCTCCGGCAGCATGATGTACGATGACAGTGATCAGACGGACCGGATGGTGGAAGTCATGAATGCAGTAACACAGTTCATCGAAGAACTGAGCGCAAGCGATAAAATTGGCCTGGTCTCGTTTGGTAATCAAGGACTCACTCAAGCTCAAACATATTCTTATAACCGGTATGAATCTCCATCTCTGGGACCCGGAATCGATTCGAGTACCCGAGATGATGCTTCGTATATCGCTGCACATTACCCGGGTTCCCCCAAAAACTATGCAGAATATGCAACCGTCGATGAGCAACTGACTTTTGATTCGGCAGCTGTCAAGGAAGAGATTGATTATATGGTCCCCTATTCGGGCACTCCCTTGAGGGATGCACTCCGCAAAGCGGTCCAGGAACTGAAATCTACAAGGGCAAGATCGGATTCTGTAAAGGCAATTATCCTGCTTTCCGACGGGGATTATAATTATTACGGTGATCCGCTTGCAAGATATGCAAACTATGGAAGAACGGATTATTCAGCCACGGATTTTGGCAATCTGGATTATCACTGGATGAAATATTCAGATACCGACGGATATCAGAACATGTCTGAGTATGCAAGCAAGAACGGAATAAAGATCTACTCGATTGCATTCAGCGACAGCATGTCGAGTGACGGGAAAACAGTTCTTGAAACTATTGCCACATCCACCGGCGGGAAATATTACGAAGCCTCATCTGCAAACATTGAAGAGGTTTATACTGCGATCGCAGGCGATCTGCAGGAAACCGCCGGTGGCGAGACTGAGGTTTTCCTGGATTTCGGGACCGTAACCATCGATAATGAGGAATCGGCAGCGCTCAAGACCTATATGACGTATATACCTGAAGTGAAGCTTCCCCTGCAGGACAGTTCAACCTATATCAACAAGTCCAATATCACTAAGTTCGGCGTGTACCACCAGCTCCCCGAGACTTTCGTCCAGGATGATACCACGGGTTGGAACTCCGGTACGATTAACTATGATGTGGGCACGATCAAGCTGAACGAGACCTGGAGTGCAACATTGCGCTTCGGACTGACGAAAGCAGGGACCATCGGCCTCTTCGGCCCCGGGGATTCCTATATCTCCTTTAAGGATGCGGACAGCCAGACGATCCAGAAGGCATTCATTCCTGCAATGGTGTGCCAGGTCAATGAACCTGGAGTAAATCCCGGGTATGGTACCACAGCACTTCGTGTCGAGGATCTCACCGTTACAGCAACGGAATCAGACAAATGGGTTCTGGCATGGAAGACCACGTATGATGGTGATAAGGTTGTTACGGAAACGATCCAGTACAGGGCGGATAGTTCTTCCCCCTGGCAGACCCTCCCCGGTGGCATTTCGACAATAAACCAGAAGGTGACCGGCAAAGCGTCATCCTATACGCTCTCAATAGCAGATTCCTCTGCCTGGAAAGCGGGAACCTGCTATCAGTTCCGTGTCATTGCAGAAACAGAGGGTCTGGGGTCGGTCACCAGATCCGTGGAAAACTGCATCAGTTCATCCGGCGGCACCATCTATATCAAACTCGAATAATTTTTCTTCGGTAAAATCCCTGTTTTTTTATCCGTGCCGGGGGGTGATTATCCCGAATGGAATCACCGGCCGGAGCAATGATCCTGGCAGATCCGGTTCGTGCACCGCCCTGCCTGGTGTTAACCGGTGAAAAAAAGAATCTGGTTTATTCCTGTGCTGGTATCACGGCACGATCTTCGCTATCGGTATCTCAAGAATATCCTCAGCCCCGCACTTCTTCAGTTTGGGGATGAGCTCGTTAACAGTATTCTTCGCAACAACGGTCTGGATGCTGTAATAATCGATCCCGTGGAGCCGGCTCACCGTCGGCGTCTTCATGGCCGGCAGGGTTGCTACGAGGCGTTCCATGGAGGCGGTCGGGACGTTCATGGTCAGGAGCACCTTGTGCCGGGCCTCGATGACCCCGAACAGCAGGGTCCTGATCTCCTCGATCTCCCGGCGCTTCTCGGTGTCCGCCCAGCTCGCCTTGTTGGCGATGATAACGGTGTGCGATTCCATGATCTGGCCGATGATCTTGAGCCCGTTCTTCCGTAACGTGGTCCCGGTCTCGGTCAGGTCTACAACGACATCCATGAGGTCCGGTACCTTCGCTTCCGAGGCGCCGTACGAGTGGAAGAGCTGGACCGGGACCTTCAGCTGCTCGAAAAACCGTTTCGTCAGTTCCGGGTATTCGGTCGTGACCCGGCTGCCGGGGCGGATCTGGCTGACATTCTC
>JBAYMI010000048.1:0-10468 GCA_041663625.1 Methanoregula sp. | reverse complement strand
CCTGGTAAAAGAGATTATCCGGGTAAACCCGAAACTGATGCTGGACCTGGGCGCCCTTGCGGCCTCACTCCGTTGATTTTTTCAGTTGTTTGTTGAGGAGGCGCAGGCAGTCGTCCTCGGCTTCTTTTTTCGTGAAAACCGTGAATATATCGCCCGCCTGGATCTTCACGCTGCCGCTCGGGATGATCAGTTCCCCGCCGGTCCTGCGGATCGCGATGAAGACGAAATCCTTCACTTTGAGTTCCCGGATCTCGTGGCTGACAATGGGTGCACCTGCCTCTGCCACGATCTCGAAGATCGTGCCGCCGGGGATCGAAGCAAGCTGCTGGAGCTGCGGGTTCTGGGTCCAGTAATAGAGCCGGGCGGCCACGAGTTCGTCGGGGTTCTCGCTGATCCGGACCCCGACCTCCTTGAAAAAGTCAGAGTGTGAGGGCTGGTTGACGATCGCAACGACATTGGGGACCCGGAACTTCTTGGCCAGCCAGCAGGTCATCAGGTTGACCGAGTCATCGCTCGTGGTTGCTATGAGGGCATCGGAGCGGTCGATTCCCGCCTCCTCAAGTACGGTCTTATCCGTGGCATTGCCGGTTACGGCCATGACATCGTAGTGTTCGAGCAGCTCGCTGCACCGCGCCTCGTCCTGGTCGATGACAACGACGGTGTGTGCATGTTCAACTGCTGTTTTGGCAAGGTTCCTGCCTATCCCGCCAAGCCCTACGATGATGATGTACATACTTACCGGTTACCATCATCGCCATTGAAATATTTTGCGCATCAACCACTTGGTGTGATCTGCGGGGTTGATGAGGCGGGGAAAGGATCGGTCTTAGGTCCTATGGTGATAGCGGCAGTTGCCGTATCATCGGAGGATGCACTGGACGACCTTGGGGTGAAGGATTCAAAACTCCTCTCGCCCAGGGAGCGCGAACGCCTCTATGCCCTGATCAGAAAACGGTGCAAAGTGGCGACGGTCAGGCTCGATGCAGGGGATATCGATGCGGTGCGGACCGAGATGACCCTGAATGCCGCTGTTGCCTTGGCCCATGCACAGGCGATCAATAAACTTTCGCCGTCATGCGCTTACGTGGATGCCTGCGATGTCAACTGCTTCCGGTATGCCGAGATGGTGAGGGTCCATCTCGACCGGGACTGCGAGATCGTCTCGGAACACCATGCAGACGACAAGTTCCCGGTGGTTTCCGCGGCCAGCATCATTGCGAAAGTGACCCGTGACCGGGCGATCGTTACCCTCTCAAAGAAATACGGCGATATCGGCAGCGGGTATCCTTCGGACCCGGTCACGATCCGGTTCCTCAATGACTGGATCGACGAGCACAAAGTCCCCCCCCCGATTGCTCGGAAGAGCTGGAAGACGGTCAGCGCGATACTGGCAAAGAAGTCACAGAAGAGTCTGATGGATTTCTCGTAACCGCCTGAACCTGTCCTTGTGGTATGCAGCTCTGAATGCCGGCCTTCGGGTCTGATGCCCTTACCAAGTCGAAGAACGCGTGCGGGATCTTCTCCTGTTTCGGGGATTTCGCCTCTCAACATCCAGAAGCCCTTTATCCTTCCGGAAACGCCATATATGATAATGGACTGGCTTTTGGTCGTTGGCGTAATCATCGCGATTTACGCGATGCTCGCCTACCTTATCAAAACATGGAACCTGTGGGAGGACCATATCGTCTTCTATGGCCCGATCCTCGCGATCAAGACGGATCGTGTCGGTTTTTTTGACTGGTTCGCCCGGTACCGCCGTTTCTTCCGGTTTTACGGTACGATCGGTGTCGTCATGGTCATCCTCATCTCGGTGCTGATGACCGCGATGCTCGTCCTCTCCTTCCAGACCACGATTGTCACGCCGCCCGAGCCGACCGCGGTCAACGAGCTGAGAAACGTCCTCGCTATCCCCGGTGTGAATGATTTCATCCCCCTGACCCTCGCCGTTCTCATAGGCCTGATCATTACCATGGTGGTCCATGAATTCGGGCATGCGATCCTCTGCCGTATCGAAGGCATCCGTGTCAGGTCGATGGGGATACTCATCCCCATCATCCCCATCGGTGCATTTGTCGAACCCGATGAGGAGGACCAGGAGAATACGAAAGGCCTGGCGAAGATGCGGATGTTCGGAGCCGGCATCACCAACAATATCGTTCTCGGGGTTCTCTGTTTCGGGCTGTTGATCTTCCTGCTCGGTTATGCGGTTCCGCTCACTACCCCGGTGATCAGTGGTGTGTATGAGGGCTCACCAGCCTTTGCAGCCGGTATCCCGGCGAACTCCCAGATCACTGAGGTGAACGGTGTCAGCATCACCACGAGGGATGATGTGGCAAAGGTCCTTGATGCGACCCGGCCTGGCGATACTGCAACCGTGGTTGTCGATAACAACGGAGTTGCGGAATCTTACCGTCTGACACTCGCCACATGGCCGGCAGGATCGGCCGGCAAGACGAGCGGGTTCATGGGTGTGTCGTACTACGATGCCAGCCAGCTGAAACAGATCTTCGATAACCTGTGGAGCCCGGTGGGATTTCTTGTCCTCCTTGCCATCCCCATCTGGGTGATCCTCGATCCCACCCAGTTCGGGGCATTCATGATCCTGATGAACGATACCGCCGGATCTGTTATGTGGAATGTGCCGTTTCCCTACTTCTGGTTCGTCATCCAGCTCCTCTTCTGGTGCGGCTGGTGGAACCTTGTGGTCGGGACCTTCAACGCCCTCCCGCTGGTTCCCCTTGATGGCGGGTACATCATGAAAGAGGGGGTGGACCGGCTCCTCGATAAAAAAGGACTGATCCGGTACTCAGGACATGTAGTCGCAGCGGTCAGTTACGCGATACTGATCATCATCCTTGCGATCTTCCTCCTTCCCCATCTGGCCCATTAGTAATGGATACCATACTTTTTTTAAAATAATTTCAACTATTTTTTATAGGCCCATGGAATACGTTCTCATCTATGCAAAAGAAACGGGGAGTTTTTTCGTATAGCTGGGTTTTCCTGATCGCACTGACTGCCTTTGCCTGTATGATTGCCGGGTGCGCCCAGCCGGTGGGAAGCGGTCCAACGGCATCGGCAAAGGGCCCGGGCGGCTGTGATTCTGCGGCAACCTGTAGTGCCTACTGCCAGCAACACGGGACAGAATGCGACCAGTTCTGCAGCGCCAATCCTGCTGCCTGCGCCGGGGCAATGGGAGGATCTGCGGCCTCTGCCTCCGGAGCCGGTGAGATGGGCGCAGGCACTTCCTGCAGCGATACGGTGATCAAGCAGAAGATGGGCGATATCATGGGTAAGGCGCTCGTGGACCCCCCTGAACAGGCACGGGGGATCAACTGGATGACCAAGACGCTGCCTTCCGGAAACCCCTTTGCCGGCACCTATTATGTCATCGGGACTGCGTTCGGGCCCGGCGTTGATGAGACCGGCTGGCAGGGAGAAGGCGCTCCCCAGTACTCGGCCGGGAAGATGTACTGCACATTCGGGTACTGGGACAGTACCGCGAAAGGGAAGGGTGCAATGCTCGGGCTGGAGACACCGTCAACGTTTGGCACCGACAAGTATGACCTGACGATCTTCTGCGCAAACTTCTCCGCCCCGTCGCAGGCTGCGATGACCGCAGCACTTCCGACCCTGACGATGAGCGAGGAACAGGCACGGCAGTACTTCTATTCAGTGGTCAGGAAGTCGTTCCTGAACATCGACGGGAAGCAGATGGTCAGGGCAGGGAATATGTACCAGCTGATGTGGAAGGATTCCGGTGCATCCCATGACCACTGGGAGGTCCAGATCGGGCACGGGTATATCAACATCGGCCAGGGCGAAGTCAATTACAAGGAGACCGAGTACGTGGCATCCTTAAGGGGCCAGGACCCCGGTACGCGCTGGACCTACCATGCGTGCAGGCCCTGCATGAACTGCGGGAAATGGACCGAGGATACGGAGCTGAACAAGGACTGCACGCAGAGCTCCGACTGTACCGGGGGACTTTCCTGCAGCGGAGGGTACTGTGTTGACCCGAAATCCGCGGCAACTTCATCGTCTTCACCTTCTGCCGCCGCAGTGCCGGCTTCAGCGCAGGGGACCAGCGGGCCGGGCAATACCGGGGCGCCGGGTTCAGCATGCAGTACAGGCACAGACTGTGCGTCCGGCCTGACCTGCAAAGGCGGGACCTGTGCAGTGCCGTCCGGACCCGCATAAAACCGTGGGGAATCCAATCCTTTTTTTCATTTGTATTTACGTTACCATCGGCCACAGACCAGCCGGTTAAAAGGAATGAAAAAAGAATACGGGTCCCGGTTTTCGGGAATTATTCTTCAGGGCCTTTTTCCAGCGGTGCGACTTTCCGCTTGCTGGTATCCTTGAGTTCGTCTTCGGTGACTTTCGGGACCGCGTCCTGTATATCCTTGAGGATCGCATCGATGGTATCCTGCTTCGGAATAACCCCGAGGATACTGTCATCCATGACCGGCCGCCCTGCCACTTCTTCAACGGACTCATCCTTTGCACCAAGGAACTTCGCGCCCTGGCGGATCAGTTCGGAGATCTCGAACGGGAAGATGATCTTGGTCGCCTGACCGTTGGCCATCGTCTTGAGGGCATCCAGCGAGAGCACGGTGATCGCTTTCCTGTCAAGCGGTGCCGCGCCGACAGAGAGGATACGGAGACCCTGTGCCTCCCCCTGTGCCTGGAGGATCCTCGAGAGCCGTTCGCCCTCTGCCCTGAGAACCTTGCTCTGCCGTTCCCCTTCGGCTTCCAGGATCATGCTCTGGCGGAGACCTTCCGCCTTGAGGATGGCGGAGCGCTTCTCCCCATCTGCCCGGAGGATCGCGGCACGCCGTGCACGTTCGGCTGCGGTCTGCTCGGTCATTGCGTTCTTGACCGCTTCGACCGGGTCCACTTCCTTGATCTCCACGCGCTCGACCTTGACACCCCACTGGTCGGTCTCCTGGTCAAGGATGTCGCGGAGCTTGGTGTTGATGATGTCCCGGTTGTAGAGGACTTCGTCGAGCTCCATGTCGCCGATGATGCCACGGAGGCTTGTCTGGGCGAGCGCAACGGTTGCAAGCCGGTAGTTGGAGACCTCGAAGTAGGCCTTCTCGGGGTCGATCACCCGGATATAGATGATTGCATCGACGTTGGTCGGGGAGTTATCCTTCGTGATCACTTCCTGGCTCGGTACGTCTATGACCTGCGTACGCAGGTCGAGCTTGGTGACATCGGAGACGAACGGTACGATCCAGCGGAAACCGGGATTCATGCGTCCCACGTACTGCCCGAGCCGTACCTGGAGGCCCTGCTCGTACGGCTGGACGATCACGACACCTTTTGCGAAAATTATGACAATGACCAGTATCAGGAATATGACGATGAGTGTATCAATGAACGGCATGTTATGCTACCTCTTCTACAACGATATGGACCCCTTCGGAGTCCACGACTTTTACCTTCTTCCCTTCGGGGATCGGCGAACCGGTGGAATGGGCGCTCCATTCTGTTGTCCCGATAATGACTTTCCCTGAAATAGTGTTTGGATCAACGGACTTTATCACGCGCCCCTCCATTCCCACGAGCGAATCGCGGCTGATGGTCGTGGGGCTCTCATTGGTAGTGATATGACTGTACATCCAGACGGTAAAACCGGCTGCAGCGATCGCGACAACGACACCGATCAAGACTCCCCACCCGTTATTGAAGATATCCATGCCGAGAAGGAGCAGGATACCGAAGATGATCATGACGGTTGCCGGCACGGTGGCAAAGAATCCCGGGCTGTGAACCTCCACGAGGAGGAGGGCAGCGCCGATGACGATCAGCAGCCATCCGAGGGCAATCCCTTCCAGAAGTACCATGATAACTCTTCGACTGCTGGCGGATAAAAGTATAGTTAAATTCCCAATCTTTTATTAAAATTTGTGGTCGAAAACAAACGATCCCCCTCCCGACGCGGCGGAACTGTGGGCCTCCGGAGCAATCCGGGAAAAATCATGGTACGACCCCAGGCTATCCGGCACCTGTATTGGCGAGGGAGGATGAGACCGTAGAGCGCTACCTGCGCAATCGTGCCACTTTCACTCCTACCGGTACGCCGAGTTCATCGGCCACCGGCCGGCATTTCGCGGCAAGGAGGTAGGCAACCGGGGGAAGGTTCTCCATCTCCGATATGGATTCGAAGTTGGCCATGCCCTTTGCGAGAATGATCGTGCAGTTGTCAATCGCAAGCCGCAGGTTGTCAGGGATGAGGTCCATATTAATGCCGATCTCCGCTTCTGCACCGCCTCCGGTTGTTGTCAGGAGATCGACCATCCTGTCCAGTCCGAGAGAGCGTGCATCCACCATAGTTGCATCGTTCAGGATCGGGGATTCCTTTACTGCGAGGGTTACCTGCGAGCCGTGCGATTTGAGGAACTGTATCAGCAGCTTGTCAAAGACGATCTCGCCGCAATTGTCGCTCAAGTACACAACGCGGGAGCAGAGCGGCAGGATCTCATCCGTGTCATCGATATACAGGTCCTTTTCGATCTCTTCGTTGAAGAACGAGAGGAAGTCGCTGGTCACGGCATGGCCCTTGACACCGTAGTCAAAGATATTTGCAATCACTGCAGTGTGCACGTGGTCGCGGAAGGTGTGAAGCCGGCCCCTGACCTGCCTGCATACCTCTGCGGCCTGCCGGTTGCCCGAACGCTTGAGTTCGTCGAATGGATCGGGATTCCCCAGTACCCTGTATGCCCGGCGGTGGATGCGGCTGGCAACCTGCGGGTGGCTGAGCGGAAGATCCCGGAGTTCATCGATGACCTTATGGCACGCCCGTTCCGTGTCTGCTGTAAGGCCAGCATCAGATCCGCAGAGAGAACACTCAAGACTGACGCGGGAGAGAAGACAGTCAACACAGGTATCTGAGACTTTCATACCGGCAGCCACCAGAAAAACAACGCGAACATGGGGCCACTGAGATTTGAACTCAGGTCAGAAGACCCCCAGTCTCCTAGGATGGCCAGGCTACCCTATGGCCCCGCTCTCTTACTATTAGTTGATCTCACTTATGTATCTTATCGTGCGCAAGGCCGAAACCGGCCCGGTTGGTGCGGGGTTGTGTCCTGTATCAGATCTTCCCGCGCTTGAACTCTTCGACCCGGCTTATGAGATTCTCCAGTTCCGTGTCGGTGACCCGGATCCTACCGGAGATTCCATCGAGTTCCTTCAGCAACTGGCGGATCCTGACATACATCAGGTAGATGATGAACTGCTGGGCAACGATCACCACGCCGAACAATACCACCATGTACCCTTCGTATGCCATGATCACTCACTCCCGTCTCTCACCGGAATACGGCCCGCGCGAGACGGTCGACAAAGCTCTCGTCCCTTGTTGCCTCGTCCACATCCTCGTACTCGACACCCGAGATCTGGGCGGCAATCCTCCGGAACGCCCGGGTGGCCGGGGCGGTCGGGTACTTCAGGACACAGGGTGATTTGTAGGCTGCTGCCCGCCGGACGCTTGCATCCTCGGGAACCACATCGATCACGCGGACTCCCAGCACATCCTCAACACTCTGGGAGCGGATTTCAGTATGTTCCGAACCTGCACGGTTGAGAATGGCGCCATATACCTTCCCCCCCATAACCTCGCAGAGTATTTTTGTCTTGAGGGCATCAGCCATGGATGCAAGTTCCGGGTTGGCCACCAGGATGACCTGGTCGGCAACGGAGAGGGGAACAACACCCTCCTTGGAGATGCCACTGGGCGCATCGATCAGGAGGAATTCGCAGCGGTCCACCAGTTTGTGCATCACGTCCCGCAGTTTGTCCGGGTCTGCCTGCTGGAATCCCTGGAGCGAGATCCCGCTCGGTACAACTTTTACACCCGCCGGCCCCTTGTAGATCGCATCCTCGATATCGGCTTTTCCTGCAAGTACCTCATGCAGGGTGACGGGGACATCGTCCATGCCGAGAATCAGGGCCATGTTTGCCATGCCGATGTCCGCATCAAGAATATACGTCTCACGTTCGAGCATTGAGAGTGAAATGCCGAGGTTGACCGTGAGGGTGGTCTTCCCGACACCTCCTTTGCCCGACGTGATGGTATATGCCCGGATCATCAGAACTCCCGATTCGTCTGATTGGATAAAATGCTATATAGGCTTATGGTTATGATCCAAGGTAAGGCTTTCCGCACTCCGACGTAATTGTGAAGTACGGAAAAAACCAATGACCTGTTGCAGGGTTATATGATGACGATATTCCGTTCTTTGGTGAACTGGTAATTTAATGCATGGATTTTAGGGCAAAAAACCGGAACTATCCGTACCGCGGGTATTTCCCATCCAGCAGAAAAGTCTTGTTTTTTTTACCAAAACAGGGATATCGGGGCATGACAAAAAAGAATATGTATTTATGGTTCTATCGGGTATTATCAAATACACAGGGTAATGCAGCAGGAGCAGCAGCATGTTGAAACAAAAAATCACTGCATTTATTGAAACAATTCGATCTATTGACGGGGTTGCAGCATGTGCCATGGTATCGCGGGACGGGATAATAGCGGGTAAAAGTTTTGACCGCGATCTCAATGAACCGTGGTTCGGGGCACTCACTGCAACTATCCTGGCATCTGCGGAATCCGTTGGCAGCATCATCAAGATGAAATCCATGATGTCGGTTACCGTCCGTGGCCAGGATTCCTCTGTTCTCGTGATGGGTGCCGGGGAGAACTTCCTTATTGCACTTATCCTTAAGGATACCGCGGATCAGGAGTCCGTCCATGTCGCACTGCTCCCGGTTGCGAAGAAGATCGCGGAGGCTATGTAATGTACACTATTCTTGTTGTCGATGACAGCCCGTTCATTGTCGATGTATTTGTCACTATGCTGGAACGCGGAGGCTACCGGACCGTTGCAGCATACGGCGGGGAAGAATGCATCGAGATCTTAAAGACGGTCACCCCGGATCTGATCCTCCTCGATATCATGATGGAACCGGTCGACGGATGGCAGACCCTTGAACGGATCAAGGAAAATCCTGAGACAAAGGAGATCCCGGTCCTGATGCTCACCGCAAAACAGCTGACTCCTGCCGAAGCCCAGGAATACGGGATTTATATCGAGGACTATGTCTTAAAACCCATCACCCACCGCGAACTGTACGATGCGATCGAGCATGTTCTCAGCCGCCGCCATGCCATCAAGTCTGATATGGAGATGGCAAAACAATCGGGATTTGACAACGAGATCATCACCGAATATGCCCGCCTGAGCAAGAGCATCGATGTCAACAAACGCCTCATGAAAATTCTTGAGACCACCTACAATTACAATGATTCCAAAGTCCGGGTCAGCGACGAGATCTCCCGGGCAATAAAGAGCATGGAGATGAACATCAAGTTCCAGGAAACCCGTCTCCAGCAGATCAAAGGGGAACTCTCTGGCACCCCGTCAACCACGACACCCGGGTAACTCTGGTCTACACTTTATACTATGCTGACGTATACAAACCGGAATCCGGGACCGGCAGTGATTTACCTGATGCCGATCCGGTCGGCTGCGCCCGACATAATTGTGGCAAGGGAGAGGAAACGTGGACGACACCATCCTGATTGTTGACGACAGCCCCTATATCGTGGACGGGCTCGTTGCCCTGTTAAAGCGGAAAGGCTTCAATCCCCTTGCAACACATGGCGGTGATGAAGCCCTTTCTCTCCTTACCACTGTCAAACCCGATCTCATCCTGCTCGATATCATGATGGAGCCGATGGACGGGTGGGAGACGCTTGACCGGCTCAAGGCAAATCCTGAAACAAAGGATCTGCCGGTGCTGATGTTCTCGGCAAAGAAGATCACGCCGGAGGAAGCGCAGCAGCACTGTCTTAATATTGAGGATTTCGTATCAAAACCGGTCAATCCCGCCCAGCTGCTCGAGGCGATAAAACAGATCTTTGCACGGCGGCGCGATGTCAGGACAGAGTCGCAGGTTGCCAAGGATGCCGGCGTGGATGCTGCCCTTATCGAGGAATATGCCGCCCTCCGGAAGAGTATCGAAGTGGATACAAACCTCCTCTGTGTCCTGAAAAAGGCGTGCGAGATGAACAATCCCGGGCGCGCCCCGCCCGCTGAAGATCTTGCTGCCATAGGGAACCTGGAAGCCAAGATACACGTGGATGAGCAGCGTCTCAAAGAGATCAACGAGAAACATCTTGTAACGACGGAGCATCCATGATCCGGGTGCATTGATGCCCTGAATGGACTGGTATGTGTATCTGGAGAACGTTTAAATAGTTTTTTGTCATTGTTATAATGCTGTACATCTTGGTCTGTAGAGCACAATTGGGTTCGTAGCTCAGTTCGGTAGAGCGCCTGGCTTTTAACCAGGTGGTCGGGGGTTCAAATCCCTCCGGGCCCGTTGCCACGAGTATATTCGTGGGTTTTTTGCGGTGATGCATCTGAGAGGAAATCTGTTCATTTGTGAGGGGGTT
>JBAYMI010000047.1:0-10505 GCA_041663625.1 Methanoregula sp. | reverse complement strand
GTCACCTCAAGGGCAATGTTGAATGCCATCACGGCCTCTTCGAACATCCCGACTTCTACCAGGGCCATTCCCTTATTGAAGAATGCCGGGGCATAATTCGGGATCAGGGCAAGGACACGGTCAAATGCTTCAACCGCTTCCGGGTACCGGCCCAGCCGGGCCAGGGCAAGCCCGCGATCGTACTGAGTCATTGCTACTGAGGGATTGAGTTCGATTGCATGGTCGAAGGCCGCAACGGCTTCAGCGAACCGCTCAAGACTGGCAAGAGCCGTGCCTTTGCTATGCCAGTTCTCCTCGGACTCCGGCATGATTGCAACGGCGGTATCAGCAGCCGAAAGCGCCTCCTCATATCTCCCGAGATTATTCAAGGCAAGCGATTTATTGAGAGCCGCACCGGCAATAGTCCGGTCGGATTCGAGCGCGTGATCGAATGCTTCTGCCGCTTCCTGGTTGCGCCCGAGTGCCATAAGTGCCATCCCGCGCTGGAAATGGGCTGGGGCATGCCGGGGTGAGAGGGCGAGGCAACGATCAAATGCGGTGATTGCATCATTCTGGCAGTCCAGCTGCATTAGTGCAAGGCCATGGTGATAGAAAGCCATCGCATTGCCCGGATCGAGATTTTCTGCCTGATCGAATTCCGGTAGTGATTCGTCGAACCGTGAGAGTTCAACGAATGAGAGTCCCTTGTAATAATAGGATTCCGCGGAAGTCTGATCCAGCCGGATGGCATGGGAATACTCTTCGAGAGACTCTTCGTGCAATGAGAGATCCGACAAGGCCCGTGCCTTGAAATAATGGGCCTGGAAATTGTTGGCATTCTCTGTTATGACCTTGTCGAAATCATGAATTGCATCCCTGAATTTTTCAAGATGATACAGGGCAATACCCTTGCGAAGACGGGCATCCGTGTAGCGGGGCTTGAGCTGGAGGGTCTTATCAAAAGCAAAGACCGCGTCGCTGTACCGGTTCAGTTCTGCATAGGATTTACCTTTGTGATAGAATGCAAGGGCATTTTCAGGAGCATAGATGAGCGATTTATCGAACGCTTCGAGTGCATCCTCGTGCTTTCCGAGTTTTTCGAGAGCAATTCCCCGGTTGAAATGACCGGGGGCATTGCTGGTGTCTTTTGAAAGGTTCCGGTCAAACGCAGCAAGGGCGTCGGTATATTTTCCTGTCTTTAAAAGGGCCAGGCCGAGATAGTAATAGGCCTCGGTATATGCCGGCTCAATCTCGATTGCACGGGTCAGGGAGATAATTGCGTCAGGGTACCGCCCAATCTCATTGAGGGATTTTCCCTTGTAATACCAGCCCGGTGCAAAATCCGGCAGAAGCAGGAGGGTCTTTTCGAAGCTGGTAATGGCATCGCGGTGATCCCCGAGCTTTGCAAGAGACAGTCCTTTGTGGTACTGTGCTTCACTGTTCTTCGGATCGATCTCAAGGAGGATTTCAAAGACGTGAATCGCACCTTCGAACCGGTTCACCTTCTCAAGTGCCAGGCCTTTGTACTGGAATGCCTCGATACTCCGCTGGTTTAGCGATATGGCGTTGTCGAATGCATCAATAGCATCCTGGTACCGTCCCATGTCAAAGAGCGCCCTGCCGTGCCGGATCCAGCCCGGTTCATTGTCCGGCTCGATCTTGAGGGATTTGGTATACGCAATAATGGCATCGTCAGTCCTGCCAATCTGGACCAGTGCATCTCCCTTCTTCATCCAGATCTCGCTGAGCGATGGATTGATGTCAAGAGCCCGTGTATAGGCGCTGATAGCATCCTGGATCTTGCCGAGATCATACAGGGCATGGCCTTTCCGTACCCATCCGTCAGCAAGGCCGGAATCAATCTCAAGTGCCTTGGTGTAAGCGTTGATAGCATCCAGTTTCTGGGAGAGGCTTGCATAGGCATCGCCTTTCTGCATCCAGATCTCGATCAGGGTAGGGTTGAGCGAGAGGATCCGGTCGTCTGTGTCGATCACTTCGGCAAACCGCCCGAGAGTGGCGAGCGATCTGGCCTTGCAGATCATAGCTTCAATCAGCGAGGGATTGGTCGCAAGGCTCTGGTCGAGAAGCGGGATGGCTTCTTCATGGCGCGATACTGCAGCAAGGGCAATACCCTGGTACATGTATGCATCGGTCAGGGTGGGATCGAACTTCGTTGCCTGGGCAAAGGCTGAAATCGCATTTTCATACTGGCGGGACTGGATATACGCCAGCCCCTGGTAATAATACGAAGATGCATTCTCCGGATCGAGCGTCAGGGCCGTTGAAAAAGCCTTGATTGCATCCTCATACCGTTCCCGGTGGACAAGGGCAATGCCCCGGAAATGGTGGGCATTGGCATTCGAGGGTTCAAGCGCAAGAGAGCTGTCGAACGCCCTGATTGCATCGTCGAACCGTTCACGCCCGGCATAAGCGATACCCAGATAATAAAATCCTGATGCATTCTCGGGTTCAAGGGCAAGGGCACTCTCGAATGCCTTGATTGCCTCATCGAAGCGCTCGCGCTGCGCAAGGGCAACACCCTTCTGGTAGAGTATCCGTGGATCATCGGGAGAAAGTTCCAGGGCCTGATCGTACGATACAACAGCCTCCAGGGGCTTGCCGAGCCGGAGGAGCGCATTGCCTTTCTCAAAAAATGCCCGTGGACATTTGCGGTTGATCTCGAGTGTCTTGTCAAATGCCCGTACAGCCTCATCATACCGTCCAAGCGCAGAGAGGGAGAGACCCTTATAACACCAGCCGTACACGTCCCGGGCATTCTCACTTAGCGCCCGGTTGAGCATGGCAATTGCATCATCGTACTTTGCAAGGGAGTAGAGGGCTATACCTTTCCGTACGCCGGCCTCGCTCAGGTGAGGGTTAAGCCCAAGGGCTTTGTCGAAAGCAACAATGGCCTCTTCCATCTGGCCGAGGTGGGCCAGGGAGATCCCCATATACAGCCACCCTTCCGTAAGCGCCGGATTCTGTTCGAGTGCTTCCTCAAATGCTGAGACTGCATCCGGGTAACGCAGCAGGTGGAAGAAGGCAAGCGCCTTCTCGTACAGGGCATTCGTGTTCTGCGGGGATATGGCAAGAACGGCATCGAACGCAGCAATGGCATCCGTGTACCGGTTGAGACGGGCAAGCGTCAGCCCCCGGTGATAGAGTGAGAGCGTGTGAGTAGGATCGATCCCGATGGCCTGATCGAACGCTTCAATCGCGTCGTCGAACCGCCCGAGCTGGACCTGTACGAGACCGCTCTGGAAATGGGCATTGATATACCGCGGGTTGATGGCAATCGCCTGATTAAACGCATCCAGGGCCTTCTCGAACCGGCCGAGCCGGACCAGCGCCGATCCTTTGTCAAAAAGGGCCTGTGCATACGAGGGCTTGAGGGCAATGCCGCGGTCAAATGCCTCAATCGCATCCTCGAACCTCCCGATCTTTGCCAGCTGG
Organism: Methanoregula sp.; assembly: GCA_041663625.1. GTDB lineage: Archaea > Halobacteriota > Methanomicrobia > Methanomicrobiales > Methanospirillaceae > Methanoregula. The sequence goes on along the minus strand of JBAYMI010000047.1, from coordinate 7,073 downwards.
AGACCTTTCTGGTGGTATGCCTGTGCATTGTTCGGGTCGAATGCAACCGTGCGATCGTATTCCTGCACCGCATCCTCGTTCCTGCCCAGTTTGGAGAGTGCGAATCCCTTGTGGTAGAGTGCATCCGAGAACCCCGGGTTTATCTGGAGTGCTCGGTCATATGCTGCAACTGCCTCAGAGAACCTGCCAAGGCTCGCATAGGAAATCCCTTCCTGGAATGCTGCGGACGAACATTCATTATCCAGACGGAGCGCTTCTTCAAACGCCTCGATAGCATCTTTGTGCCGGCCAAGGCGCGTCAGGGAGATGCCGCGGAAGTAGTGCGATCCAGCATGGCCGGGTTCAAGATCAAGGCGGCGGTCAAATGATTCCAGGGCTTCGTCGTACCGGCTCAGGTTGATACAGGCAACCCCGCGACGGTACCAGGCTTCGGCATTTTCAGGTTCAAGCCCCACGGTCTGGTCAAAATCAAGCACCGCTTCGCGGTACCGCTTCAGCCGGAAACAGGCAAGTCCCCGCTGGAACAGGGCACCGGAATTCGATGGATGATGTTCGAGACTCCGCGTGAATGCCTCAATGGCGTCCTCGTACTTGCTGGTCTGCATCGCGGAAAGCCCGAGATAGTACCATGCATCACCCAGTTCCGGGTTCAGGTCGGTTGCCTGCTGCAGGGCATAGACCGCATCCTCGTATTTGCCGATCTTGTAAAGGGACATGCCGCGGATGGTCCAGATATCCGCATGCCCGGGTTCATGCCGGAGAAAGTTCTCCGCAGATTGTGCTGCATCTTCATGCCGCTCCTGCTTGGCGAGAATAAAACTCCGGTAATACCAGACCCAGATATCGTTCGGATCCAGTTCATATGCCCGGTCAAATGCCACAAGAGCTTCATCTGATTTCCCGATCTCGTACAGGGAAATTCCCTTGTTATAATAGGCTCGGGAATACTCCGGGGCGATCTCGATGGCCTTATTATATGCGAGGATTGCTTCCTGGTGCCGCCCGAGATCAGCGAGCGCGATGCCTTTGTTGTAATAGACTTTAGCGTGGCGGGGATCAACCATCAGTGCATGGTCGTAGGCGGAAATTGCATCCTGGAACCGGCCCAGTTCGTAAAGCGCGATCCCTTTGAGAATCCAGGCTTCGGCATTATCGTATTTAATGGAGAGGAGACGATCGCAGGCTTCCAGGGCTTCATCGTTCCTGCCGATCTGTGCAAGGGTTGCGGCTTTGTTGTACCATGCATTGGGATCGGAAGGTTCAATCCTGACGGCTTCGTTATAGGCTTCTATGGCCTCGTCGAATTTTCCGAGATCATACAGTGCGATTCCCTTAAAATAATGGGCCTTTGCAAGTTTCGGATACAGGGCAAGACCCCGATCAAACATGACGATGGCTTCCTGGAATTTGCCAAGATCATAGAGTTCAATGCCCTGCCGCAACAATGCTTCCGCATCACTCTTGTTCATGGATGGTATTACCTCGCTCTGAAATGCCGGGTTTCCCGCAGCCTTCCGGCTCCTCTCCGATTGCCGGTAGTATCCACTGATCTAAAGGTTTTATAAAGGCCGCATATACCCTTTCCGGTACTCGTTTGGTACACAGCAATCTATGAATACTATTTTTATACTCAATCCGTATTAAGGGAGGGTGGTTAAAAACAGGGGATGAAGGGATATGATGACAAGGCAGGGATCGCGGGTCGCACGAATTATGACCGGGACAGTTCACGGATTACATCGGCTAGTCGCTCCAGCCCGGTACGAATCTTCTCCGGTGTTGAGTTGGAGAAGTTGAGCCGAAGGGTATTATTCCCGCCGCCATCGGTATAGAACGGGGTGCCGGGCAGGATCGCCACGTCTTTTTTGAGAGCATGCTCGAAGACTTCCATGGATGATATATCGTCCGGCAGGGTGACCCATACGAACATTCCTCCCCGGGGTTTTGTGCAGGTAACTGAAGGTGGCATCAGTTCCTTTATAAGATGATACATGAGTTCGCACTGGCTCCTGTACTGGGCGCTGATAATTCGGATTTTTGCATCAATGTCCTGCTTGCAGAGATACTCGTACGCAATCCGCTGGCAGAGGTAATTCGAATGGAGGTCCGATGCCTGTTTTGCAATGACCAGCTGTTCCATTATCGCCAGGGGTGCAACAACCCATCCCATCCGCATGCCCGGTGCCAGGATCTTTGAGAATGATCCGGTGATGATGGTCTGGTCCGGCAAAAATTCCCGGAACGATGGGAGTGAACTGCCATCAAAATTCAGTTCACCGTATGCATCATCCTCAACAAGGATTGTCGTCGTTCCTTTAAGGAGTGCTGCGATCTCTTTCCTGCGCCCGGGGGTATAAGTAATCCCCGAGGGGTTCTGGGAATTGGGCACGCCATAGAACAACCGGATGGGATATTTCGTGAGGGTATCGGCGAACTGCATCGGGTCGAGTCCCTCCTCCCGGAGGAGAACCGGGTGGAACTGCGGCTCGTAGAGAGAGAATGCCTGGATTGCACCAAGGTAGCCCGGCCGTTCTAAGGCCACGTGATCGCCCGGGCTGATGAGGACCTTGCCGATGAGATCAAGACACTGCTGGGAACCGTTCGTGATCAGGATCTCGTCAGGAGAGATCGTAAGGCCGAGACGCTTTTTGTACCGGTCGGCAATGAACTGGCGGAGGGGACGATACCCTTCGGTAGTGGAATACTGTAACGCAACTCTCCCGTCCTCATCGAGTACAGCAGCCGTTGCCCGGGCGATTCCCCTGACATCGATAAGTTCCGGGTTCGGAAGACCGCCGGCAAAGGAGATGATACGGGGATCTTCGGTCACCTTGAGGATCTCACGGATGAATGACTTAGGAGTCTTGGCCATCCGCGATGCAAACGTGTACTTGCGGCCGGATGACAGGGTTGTACCGGCCTGTGACGAGGTCTGCTGTCTCATGGTTCACCTTATATGTGCTCTTACCATAGGAGAGGAAAATCCATAAAACATTCCCCTGATCAAACCTGAAGCCTGCAGGGTCACATTCACCCCGCGCACGGTCAATCTTGATATTTCGGTCTGATCGTTTCATTGTCCATGATGACAGACATAGCAGCACACAGGCTCATAAGAGATTATGATTACCAATACCTTGACCGGATCCGGGAAAAATTCCATGAAGTATTTGGAAATGACTGTCCTCTCCAGGACGACATGATTCTCCAGCGATACAACCTTACCAATGAAGGAGATCTCGTGATGTTTCTCCAGTGAAACGTGCATCCGGTTTTCCCCAGACCGGTATGAACATCCAGCCGGGTTTGCATTGATATATGGAGCCCTAGGTGAATATATCACCCAATCCGGATGAAAAAAATATATATGAATTAAAACTCTTTTTTTCCTATGCCACGCGGAAGACCCAAACTGCTATCCGGATATGAAAAAACCAAGGCAAAGAAAATCCGTTCATTTCTTTCTGAACAGAACAATACCCGTTTTGATGGGCTGCACGATTCGGCACTGTTGAACACGATCCTGATATCCGACGGCCGCGTGTTTGTCAGCCTTGATCATCACGATGCCGTGATAGGAAAAATCGCCAAATTCATTGATGAGGTGAAGAGCGTATAATCGGTTACCATAATCATGGATTCATTGTTTAATCCCGGGTGAGATCAATTACGATACCAGTCTCCAGGGATTTTTTTAAAGGACAGAATAATAGAGACGCTCATGAACTGCCATTCGCACCCGAACATAAAAATTGTTAAAAATTTCAGGAGGTCTCCTCACCATGGATGGAAGCGGCAATAATGTCGGGGAGCATGGATGCATCAGCTTCCATCATCAGTTCTTCCAGATAACATGATTTTCATAGAAAAAATGTGATCATTTTCGTGACACTCCAGTAAATTCAGCCGCCGCCTCCCGTACATCACCCGTTTGCGATTTTTCCGGATTACCGGAAAAATTACACGAGCGGAATTAATAGCATTTGCTGGAGGCATCGCGATGCATACCATTCCCTTTGATAAACGGGTACTGCAAGATAGGGGCACCCATATCTTCTGAAACTGATGTTCTACAGAATCGAAAAACCGGATGGTTTTATAAGAGAGATAATTTCCTGCGATCCAGACATATCGCGTCGAGATGGGGGGGTCGCATGGGTACAATTTCCCTATTACAATCCGGGGCTGCAAGGATATCTCCCGTCATAATTTTTCAGATTAATCTTTACAACACGGCTCGTAAAAATGCAACTGTACCCGCACGACCCCCCCATTCCCCCCACCCATTTTTCTCTTTAAAACGGAATTTTTACTTCTGAATAGTGATGAAATATGAACAATTTGTGAAGATGGGGGTCGCACAGGTACACGTATATCAAGGCCGGGAATTCACCCTCTTTTTGATTTCCCAACACGGTATCCTGCATTATACACGGATTAGTAAAACACGGTGCCGGTTTTACAATCAGCACTTACCGGGTCAGGTACATGGGAATAATCCAGATTCCTGCTCGATATCAGACGAAAGAAACAGAACGCGAGTTCTTGTAAACACAAAGCAGGGAAATGCGATACTATACGCTGAAAAAGAGCAACCAGATGCGAGGAAAAACTGATAAAACAAAAAGATTCGGATGTTAAAATTCAAGCCTATGGCGAGATTTGAACTCGCGACTTCCTCCTTACCAAGGAGGCACACTGCCGGGCTGTGTCACATAGGCATGTTTTGCGCCCGTCGGATTCTCATCCATTGCGGGTTGCCTAACTACGTTGTGAGTAATCCCTATAAAACATTGCGGAGAAGCCTTGAAAAGTAAAAGTCATTTTACCCCGGAGCGGGAAAAACGCGGGCTCGCACAATAGAGTTGGGATATCAGAGCGCATTCAGCCGCGCCATGCTTTTTGTTGCTGCTGAAAAGTTCTCAACCTCGATTATAGGATCGAGACCAGACTTCCTCACTGCTGCCATCACTGGTGCAAAATTGATGGTCCCGTCACCAACAGCGAGATGGGCGTCCCTGTCCCCGGCATTGTCATGAAGGTGGAAGTGCCCCGCAGGGCAGGAGAGGAATGCATCAAGGCACTTCATCTGGTACGCATGCCCGACGTCGAGCGCGAGCGGAGCCGGGCGGATGATGGGCAGTTCATCCGGCGTCTTGAGGAGGAAATATTCCCAGTCCCCCATGTTCTCGATAAAATACTGAATCGAGTGTTCTTCAGCAATGGCAGTCAGTTCGCCAATCGAGCGGGCCAGCTGCTGTCCGGCCCGCTCCCGCTCTTTTGCCCATGCAAAATATCCCGGGTGGATAACAACACCTGCACCGACCTCCGCTGCAATACCCATGCACTGCGCCATAACCTCTATGCTTGCCTTACGGATCGGCTCAAGCAGGCTTGCGATATTCGTCCCCCGGCTGGGTGCATGAATGGAGAAGTAACCATCATGGGAAAGAAGGGGCTCTGGCGAATTGAGGAAATGAAGCCCCTCGTCCATCACCTCAATCCGGTCTGTAATTGCTGAGATCTGTTCCTGCGCATCCCCTAGGGGAACCTGGTGCAGGCAGAACGTGGAGACCCCTATCATGATGAGAGATCACTCGCAATGACCATAAACATGAGCAAACAGATGCGGCAATAAGAATTAAAAAAGGGAAACGGGATTCCGGTTATTTTACCATGTGAATATCCATCTGGGGGAAGGGGATCTCGATCCCTTCCTGTGCGAACCGTTCGGAGATCCGGCAGTTGATCTCATCCATCGCTTCATCCGGAACATTGTATTTCCGCATCCAGACACGGAGGGTGAAATTCAGGCTCGACTCGGCAAATTCAGTAAAGAAGACTGTCGGGGCGGGATCCTCAAGAAGGTAATCGGTTTTTTTTATCGTATCCCTGGCAATCTCAAGAAGGATCTTTTTCACCCGCACGGGATCTGTTCCGTATGCCACAGTAACCGGGATCGTGAGCCGCAGTTTCTCATCGGGTTCGGAATAATTCACGATCACATTGGTGGTCAGTTTGTTGTTGGGGATGGTGACGACCTGGTAATCCAGCGTCTTGATGCGGGTGCTGCGTGTCCCGACCGAGAGGACATCCCCGTAATAATTCTCGACCTTGATCCGGTCGCCTACCTTGAACGGCTTGTCGACCGTGATGATCGCACCGCCAAAGAAGTTGGAGATGAAATCCTGTGCCGCCAGTGCAACGGCGATACCTGCGATACCTGCGCCGGCCAGGAACGGAGTGATATCGATCTCGAAGAGATCGAGAATCGCCATGATCGCAGCGAACCAGATAACGTATTTGATCACCAGTTCGAGCAGTTCGATGAGCCGGTCATCTGTGTCGGTATCGGACATCTGTGCGAACTGACGGCCGTAGGTCGCAATGATGTCATGCAGGAATGACGAAATGATCCAGGCACTGATGATGATATAAAAGGCCGTTACGTACAATGGGCTGAGGATCCATTGCGCGTTCTCCGGGACAAGACCAAACCGGGTGATGGCAAAATACACCGAGACCACGATGATGGTTATCTGGACCGGCAGGCCTAATGCCGCGATGATGATATCATCCCATTTGGTTTCCGTTGTTTCGGCTTTTGATTTCAGCCAGCGGACAAATGTTCGTGCGAGAAAAGCAATGACGATACCGAGCAGTATCGTCAAGGCCGCAAAGATATAATTCATATCGAATCCGTAGAAGCCGATCTCCATACCGTACTCTTATGTGAGAGTACGGAAAATACTTTGGAGAGATCTATGGCGACGGGAAAAGAGATAGCGGATATGCTGCATGAACTGGTTGACCGCGACATGACGTTCATGCACATCTGCGGCACGCACGAGGCAGCAATCGCGCGGACCGGGTTGCGCAGCCTGCTTCATCAGCAGCTGAAGATCGTGATGGGCCCCGGCTGCCCGGTCTGCATCACGCCCCAGGGTGAGATCGATGCTGCCCTTGACCTTGTTGAGAAGGATTGTATTATCGCAACCTATGGCGACCTGCTCCGGGTTCCCGGATCAAAGGGATCGATGGAATCCTGCGGGGGGGATATCCGTGTCGTTCAG
>JBAYMI010000046.1:0-10522 GCA_041663625.1 Methanoregula sp. | reverse complement strand
CCGGGCCCCGGGAAATGCTGCCCTCCGGAAAACCGGACGGAATGTACCGAGAAAAAATTCTGCCTGGTCCCATGGATGTTCTGTTATACCCTGTCATCGGAGTGCACAACGTACCCGGGCAAGGGGGAACAGGTATCTGTAACCACGGAACCGACAGAATGAGGGGGACCATGGTGCCCGGAATGTGTTACGGTTACAGTAATCCCTTTTTTTAATTCGCGTGTTTCTGCTCTCCTGTTCCTCCACGGACGGTCAGGATTCCACAGAGGATGATGGCAACCCCGAGAAGCGAGAACAACGCAATGGTTCCTGCGTTGCCGATGTTTCCCCCGGCAAGGCCAACGAGCACCGGCCCGGCAAACGAGCCAACGGAGGCCACCGCGTTGACCAGTGCGACACCGGAAGCCCGGAGGCCCGGCGGGAAAATATCCATGGTCATGGCAAAGAACGGGGCGAATGCCCCGTAGCAGGCAGCAATCGCGCCGGAGAGCATGAGGAAACCGGCAAGGGGCGTATGCGGGACCGCGAGCAGGATCAGGCAGATCCCGGCTGCCGTGAATGCGACCGCCACGTGCCACCGGCGCTCGCCCAGACGGTCGGAGCGGCGCGACCACCCGTACATCACCCCCACAGAGAGGGCGTACGGGACCATGACCAGCAGCCCGGTATCAGCGAGCGACCGGGAGAGGCCGGAGGAATTCACGATCTGGGGAATCCAGAAGAGGAGGCCGGTCAAAAAGAGCCCTACCAGGAACCCGCTTGTGCAGAAGAGGAGGAGATGTGGCGTTGACAACAGCTGCCGGAACGGGATCTTCATCGGGGTCTCATTCTGCACCCGGGCGCCGTCAAGCCGGGATGCAAGCCATGCACGTTCGCGTTCGCTGAGCCAGCGTGCCTTCTCCGGCAGGTCCTGCAGGCAGAAGAGGATCGCGCAGCCGAACAGGATTGCCGGGATCCCTTCCAGCACAAAGAGCCAGCGCCAGCCGGCAAGCCCAAGCCAGTCCGCATGGGTGAGGATGAAGACCGAGACCGGTGACGCTATCACCATGGCGAGCGGGATCGCCATGAGAAATACAGCGAGCGCTTTTGCCAGCTCGTTCTTCCGGAACCAGAACGAGAGATAGACCATGATGCCGGGTGTGAACCCGGCTTCGGCAGCCCCGAGCAGGAAGCGGAGGATCCCAAGCTGGACCGGCGTCTGGATTACGGCCATCAGGAGCGTGATGAGCCCCCAGCTCACCATGATCCGGCACAGCCAGATCCGGGCACCGGTCCTGATAAGGATCTGGTTGCTCGGGATCTCGAAGAGGACATAGCTGACAAAGAAGATGCCCGAGAGAAAACCAAACAGGGCGGGATCAATGCCGAGATCGGCATTCATGGTCAGGGCCGCGTAGCCGATATTCACCCGGTCAAGGATGCTGATGATGAGCAGGATGACGACGAAGGGGATGATCCGCCACCAGATCTTCCGGCCAAGGACCTTTTCATCCACGGCACCTGCCGGTCCGGCTCCTTCGTCATTAACCATGGTCATCGTCATGCAGGATACCGTTGCTGTACAGCGATTGGCCCCGGGGAAGGGAAAAACCGATCGCTTTGCTCTCTCATATGGATCAACACAGATCTCACACTTCCCTCTCTTGCCTCAATAGCTCCTGAACATATCCATTATCCGCTCCCTGTCATGTGTTTGGGTGAGCGCGAGCATCAGCAGGATACGGGCCTTCTGGGGGGTCAGGGTATCGGCCGATATGAACCGGGGGTCTTTTACCGACGTGATACCGGTCCCTGTCCGCGAGGAGATCACCACCGGGATCCCCTTCATCGCAACGGCTTCCAGCGCGGACTGGATGACGGCCGGATATTCACCATTTCCCATGGCAGCGATGACGAGCCCCTGGCTGCCCTGCGCGGCAAACGCATCGATTGCCGTGCTGTCCATGCCCGGGTATGCCATGACAATATCAACCCGGGGCAGCGTGGTCATTCCCGTGACGTTGAATGCGGAGGACGCGGTATTGTTCCGGGTCGAAGTCCGGTAGATCAGGGGCTTGCCGTCCTCCATGTAACCCAGGAGCCCGAGATCCGTTGCGCGGAACGTCTGGACGGATTGCGTATTGGTCTTCGTGGTTTCGCGTGCCCCGTTGATCTCGCCGTTCAGCAGGATGAGCACCCCCTTCCTCCGGGCGTCCGGGCTTCCCGCCAGCTGTACCGCGTTGAGGAGATTGAGGGGACCATCTGCTGACAGTGCGGTTGCCGGGCGCATGGACCCGGTGATGACCACGGGCTTATCGCTGTGGACCGCGAGGTTGAGGAAGTATGCGGTCTCTTCAAGCGTGTCCGTCCCGTGGGTGACGACAACACCGTCAACCCCGGGATCCGCAAGCACGGCATTGATCCGTTCGGACAGGTCGATCCAGATGGCCGGCGTGATATCATCGCTGTTGATATTGCAGACCTGTTCCCCGGTGACATGAGCATAATTACGGATCTCCGGTACAGAATCGATCAGGGTATCCACGCCGATCTCACCGGGCGTATAATGCACAAGGTCGGTCGGACTGTTTGCAGTGCCGGCAATGGTCCCGCCGGTTGCAAAGATATGGACATGAGGCAGGTCCTGGCCCGTGAGGGGGCCAGCTGCAACAGTGGGGAAGATAAGTCCCGGGATTATGATGAGGAACAGTACCATCCGGATGACGTGCGACATATACCACCTTATCGTTACGATAACCCTGATTTCCGGCCCGGCGTCTCCCCCGGGAGCGTTCCGCGAACATTCCACGGCCCGGAGGGGGGCAGGAAACACCGTTTGTACCGGTTCTCGGCTTTACCAGAGTAACCATCGGAGCGGAAAAACAAAAACCAATGCTTGAATGAAATTTATTTTGCACTCATCGGTTTTATTACCGGTAAGTGCAAAAAAAACTTCAGTTATCGTCTTTTTTATTCATCTGGAAAAAAATAACAGATTAATCAATGCGGAAACGGGAGAACCCGGGCACCTGCGGGAACATCCGGGCAAGCCATCTCCCTGCAGAGAGGATCTGATACCATGAGAACCCAGAAAGTTACGTATTTTACCGACAAGGAAGAGGCATTCACCAATCTCTTTGTCGGACTCGGAACGAAGAGGAATGTTGCCATCGTGCTCGTATACCTGGCAAATATGCAGGAAGCAACGTCACGGGATATAGAGCGGAGCAATGATCTCCGCCAGCCTGAGGTCAGCCTGGCCATGAAATACCTGATCCACAGAGGCTGGATCACGGTAAGGGATGATGCGTCAAAGAGCAAGGGCCGCCCGCTCAAGATCTATGCGCTGGCAAAACCGTTCGCCGAGATCATCAGGATTATTGAAGATGAGAAGAAGGCCGAAGCGGAACACAAGATCCAGCTCACAAAAAAACTGCGGGACTATATCTAGAGATACAGCAAACCGTTTTTGCACGGGAAAGAACCATTCAGTCTCCTTTTCAGGGGTTCCCGACAGGGCAGGACCGGCAGTTCCCCTTTTTCGTACGCGATAGTTGAGTGCAGAAAAAATTTCACTCAAAGACAGGATTATCCCAGAATCCCCCAAAATCCACTAGAGGAGCGAGGCCGGATGGATCGTCGTGCTGAAAGAAACCCGGAGTACAGGATGTATTTTTTCAAGGGAGGAAACTGATGGATTTTTCCGAAGTCAACAGGGTTGTTGAGACCGCGTTCCGGGAACATGCGCTCGGCAATGCCGGGATGCCGCTCAGGCTCTACATCATGGTCCCCGGCAGTGATGGCAGAACGCTCTCGGCATCCCTCCCGTCCATGGAACCTCGCGGTGCAACGAATGACGGCATTCACCCAGGCAGCCGATCACCGGCCCTGTCCCTTATCATCGATCCCCGGACCGGGAAGCCCCTGGCGTTCCTGAATACCGCGGAACTGAAAACAATGGGTACGGGTGCGGCGGGAGCGGTTGCAGCAAAGTATCTCTCCCCGAAAAAAGAGATCGTCCTTGGACTCATCGGTGCGGGAAAGCAGGCGGAGTGCCAGCTGGAGGCGATAGCACAGGAGCTGTCGGTACAGGAAGTCCGCATCTGGAGCCGGGATGAGAAACGGGCGGAGTTGTTCAGGAAGAAATACCCCCGGTACGATATCCAGGTCTGCAATCCCAAACGGGTGTGCGACTGCGACGTCCTGGTAACCACGACGCCCTCCCGGACGCCGATCATCAGGAACAAATGGATCCACGAGGGAACCCACATCAACGCGGTGGGTGCAGATGCTCCCGGAAAGCAGGAACTGGACCCGACACTGCTCATCCGCGGGAGCGTGTACGTGGATGATATCGAACAGGCTCTCCGGGCCGGGGAGATCAATGTCCCCGTTTCACGAAACTATTTCAGCCGCACCAGGATTGCTGGAACTCTTGGCGAGGTTGTCCTGAAAAAGAAAGGACGATCGCGCGATGACGAGATCACTATATTCGCTTCAACCGGCTGTGCCATGCAGGATCCCGCTGCCGCATCCATGGCCACGCGATAGGAAATCTCCATTAAACCCCCCCACAGGTTCCCCGCCCGGACGGTCAAAAACGGATCCCCCCTAACTTATAAGACCGGGTACAAATCAGTACTCTAGAGAGCGTGAGTATCCGGCCATGGCAACCCCCGGTTTTCAAGATACCCATGAGAAGACGGTCCAGCGCCTGATCATCATTACCATGTCGTTTGCCTCGCTGCTCGGTGCCCTCGACATGAGTGTCGTGAACATATCCGTTCCTGCTATCATCAAGGATTTACACGTCTCCGTTGGCCTGGGAACGCTTGTCATCATCTCATTCCTCCTGACAATTACCGCCCTCATCCTCGTTATGGGAAAACTCGCGGACCGGTACGGGTTCCGGAAGATCTTCCTGATGGGCTTCCTAATCTTCGGCCTGGGGTCAGCCCTCTGTGGTGTTGCCCCGGACATCTACTTCCTGATAGGCTCGCGGGTCGTGCAGGCAATCGGGGCGGCGATGTTCGCTTCGGTCAGCCCGGCGATCATCACCCGCTACATCCCGGAATCGGCCCTTGGGAGATCGCTTGGTTACCTGATCGCCTGCTCCGCTCTGGGGTATGCACTGGGCCCGGGCATCGGGGGGATAATTACCAGTTACCTGAGCTGGCGCTGGATCTTTTACGTAAACCTCCCGGTTATCGCTGCCGGTATCCTGCTGGGGTATTACTTTATTCCCAAAGACACGCAGCAGAAAGCAAGGCGGCCGTTCGATGTTCGCGGTGCAACGCTCTTCGTCATCTCCCTTGTCGGGATACTTTCCGCATTCTCCTTCTACCAGGTGCCGGGCACACCGGACAGTGCCCTCATCCTCTCCTTCTGTATCGGGGTTGCGAGCGGCATCATCTTTCTCATGCGTGAGCGGAAAAATCCCGATCCGCTCATCCTCACAGAGCTCGCACACAGCCGCCATTTTTCCCTGGGCATCATCACCTGCTTCATTATCACTGCCCTCTTCTCCGGGGTGACCTATCTCATGCCCCTGTACCTGGTCAATTCACGGCACCTTGACCAGTTCCTCGCGGGCCTGATCATGATGATCCCGGCCCTCGTCTCCCTTGTTGCTGCGCCGATCTCCGGCAGCCTGGCGGATAAATACGGGAGCCCGCTGGTCTCGGCAGCAGCAATCGGCATCACTGCACTGGGCTGTCTCGTGATCTTTACCTTCAACCCGACGACCGTAGTGGTCCTGATCATTGCCGGAGTGATCATCGCCCGGGTCTCCACAGCAGCATTCTTCGGCCCGAACGGCAGGCTGATCATGGGCCATTGCCCTCCGGAAGCCGTGGGGACCGGCGCAGGGATGATGATGATGGTCCGGCACGCGGGGCTCGTCTTCGGGATTGCCTTATTCCAGAGCGTCTTTGCGATCCGGATGTACATGGAGGGAATACCCCGGGACGGGACCCCGCTGGTTCCCCGGCTGACGCCGGCCCTCTCGGTTCTCGGGTACCAAGCGGTCTACCTTGTCGCGTTCTGCCTCTGTATCGCGGTCGTCATCCTCTCCCTTATGTCAAAGGAATCGGATAAAGAAGAGCAACGCAGCAAGGGGAACACGGAATCCTTAAAAACAGGAGAATATTTCTGAACGGGGTAACCCCCGCAGCCAGTGTGTCCCGGAATACCCCTACTCCAGCACCGCACCTACGATATTGCCGGCTATGGTGAGGGCTTCCATCTCGCCGTCCGACCATTCGCGCGTGTTTGCATCAGAGAACCCGACAAAGCCCCACAGCTCATCGCTTTTGAAGAGGGGGAGGATCGCAATGGATGACACCCCGCACTTTTCAAAAAACTGGCGCTCTTCGGTAGGAAAGCGCTTGACACTCCCGGTAATGGGGTTTCCGCTGGAGAGGAGGGCTCGCCAGAGCGAGGTGGTGAAGGTCATCTGCAGGTCCCCCCCGTGCAGGGACAGCGGGGGGATGGACGCATCGGGCGCGGTCCAGACATACTGGATCGTTGCACTGGAATTTTTCTCCGGCCGGGGATTCATCTGGAACACCGAAACCATGTCAGCATCGACAGCAAAGCCGATCTGCTCGAGGATCTCCTGGATCCCGGCCTCGATCATGTCCACTTTCCCGTCCTTGGCTTTCTTGCTCTCTTTCTGGAACCGGAGGAACCATTCCACGGCAAAACCGATGGCAAAGAGGATGGTATCGCGTTTTTTGATCTCGCGCTCCATCCGGTGACGGTGCAGCGCAAGTTCGATTGCAGAATAGAGTTCCCGTTCATTGAACGGTTTGAGGATATAGGCAAACGGTTCCGTCACCTTGACCCGTTCAAGGGTCTCGTCATCAGCATACGCGGTCACAAATATGACCGGGATGTCATGCAGGGCGCGGATCCTGCGGGCCGTCTCGACACCGTCGAATGTCGATCCTTCCAGCACGATATCCATAAGGATAAGATCCGGGCACAACTCCCCTGCCTGCTGGAAAGCTTCATCGCTGTTGCAGGCCGTTTCCGGGACATCGTATCCCATGCCCGCGAGGGTCACTTTCAGGTTCTCTGCAACGATGAGTTCATCTTCTACAACCAGGATTCTTGTTTTTTCCATACCCCTAGGCCCCCTCTCTCAATGGAATATCGATAGAGAATTCCGTACCATGCCCGCGTGAGAGCTCAACCGTTCCTTTCAGCTGCCGGGTGAGCATCTGTATCAGGTGCAGTCCCAGGGACTTGGCATTCTTCCAGTCAAAGGACTCCGGGATCCCGACCCCGTCATCGTGGACCCGGATCCGGATCCTGTTGCCGTCCACGGCACCGGTGATGGACAGGGTCCCGGGACGGTTGTCCGGGAACGCATACTTCAGCGTATTCGATACCAGTTCGTTCATCATGAGACCAAGGGGTATTGCCGTATTGATCGTAAGGGGGAGATTCTTCACCGCGATCTGCACCTTGATCCGGGACTTGTCAACGCCGTACAGGACCGTCAGATTGGCAACCAGGTTGTTGAGATATCCCTCGAAATCTATAGCACTGAGATCCGTGGACTGGTACAGTTTTTCATGGACAAGTGCCATGGACTGGACCCGGGTCTGGCTGTCCATGAGGGCGCCAACCGAGCCGGGATCGGAGGTCTGCCTGGCCTGCAGGAAGAGCAGGCTGATGATGATCTGGAGGTTGTTCTTCACCCGGTGGTGGATCTCCTTGATGAGCACCTCTTTCTCATGGAGCGATGCGCTTACGTGCTCCTCGGCAAGGGTTCTCTGCCGGACTTCGTCAACCAGGGCCGCATTCACGGTTTGCAGTTCACGCGTCCGTTCGGCAACCCGGTCTTCGAGACTGGCATTGAGGCTGGCAAGTGCCTCCTCCGCGCGTTTGCGCTCCGAGATATCGTCAACAACGAGAACGAAATATTTCGGCTGGCCGGTACTGCTGGCAACGGCCGATAAGGAGACCTGGCACCACAACGGGGAACCATCCCGTTTGAGGAAACGCATGTCCGCGGAGTAGTCGTGCCGTTCACACCGGACAACCTGGTTGACGGCATCGGAATGCAGGGAGTATTCATCCGGGGGAATGAGATCCCATACCGGTACAGAGTCCAGGTTCTCTTCCGCGCGGCCAAGCATCGCGGCAAACCGGGAATTATGCCGGGAGATCCTGGTGTTTGGCAGGAATTCCACGATCCCGACCGCGGACTGGTCAAACGTGGCATTGACGTGCTCCTCGCTCTCGCGGAGGGCATGCTCGATACGCTGTCGCTCGATGATGTCCTGCATGAGGGCAAAGAGACCAACGGCAACAAGGATGTAGCCGATAGTCCGCATCGCGATCAGCAGGTATATCTGGGATACTTCAGCATCGGCGAGCAGGACAATATGGGATATCGCAAAGAGGGCGTAGGCGCACCCGAAGTACAGGGGTGTAGGTTTTCCGATACGCCGGTAGCCCCAGATACTGATGACAACGATGGTAATGCTCAGCACGAGGTTGATAATGATGGTCAGATGGTGTATATCCGGAAGGGTCATGGTAGATCACACGCCGTCCGGGAACCGGGTTGACCCGGAGTGGCCGGAAGATATCATGTAGTATTCCTGTTGCACCTTAAACCACGTGTTAACTTAAAAAAAAATTTCAGTCATTTTTTTGCCCCTGTTTAAGAAAATACGCCCAAATAAGTGAAAAAATTTTTTCACTCAACCTCCGGTTTATACCTATCCCAGGCTGAATACTGGTATTTGCCGGGAAAGGGCCGCCACCAGGTGCGACACCCGCGAATATCCATAAGATTTCAGGAGCGATGAGTCATGACAGGCTGGTTCCCATTCAATCATTCCATGTTCTGGAGAAAACCGATCCATACCAACGAGAAGGAGACGCCCGGCCAGCCTGCATTGAAACGCGTGCTGAAGCCTATAGACCTGGTCCTCATGGGTATCGGGGGAATCATCGGCACCGGTGTCTTTGTCCTCACCGGTGTAGCAGCCGGGTTGCATTCCGGAAATGCCCTTCCCCTCTCGTTTTTGATCGCCGGGGTCGTCTGTCTCTTTGCGGCCCTCTGCTATTCTGAATTCTCGACCATGATCCCGGTTGCCGGCAGTGCCTACACCTACTGCTATACCTCCCTTGGAGAGATCTGGGCCTGGATCATCGGCTGGGACCTGCTTCTGGAATACGGTCTTGCCATATCGGCAGTAGCCATCGGGTGGTCCGGCTACTGTTCGGCCCTGCTCTCTTCCCTGGGCCTGGCGCTCCCCGCCCACCTTACCCATCCGCTGATGGAGGGAGGATTTATCAACCTGCCCGCGGTCATCATCGTTCTCTGCCTCACGGTACTGCTGATTCACGGCACCCAGCAGAGCGCCCGGGCCAATGCCGTGATCGTTGCGATCAAGATCTTTGTCATTCTCCTGTTCATCGTCCTTGGCCTGGGAGCCATCCAGCCGGGGAACTGGGAACCG
The DNA here is from genome assembly GCA_041663625.1 of Methanoregula sp. Classification (GTDB taxonomy): domain Archaea; phylum Halobacteriota; class Methanomicrobia; order Methanomicrobiales; family Methanospirillaceae; genus Methanoregula. Next base: position 1,061 of record JBAYMI010000046.1, on the reverse strand, counting down.
TTCATGCCCGCGGCCGGGTGGTTCGGGGTCTTCTCGGGGGCAGCGATTGTATTCTTCGCATTTATCGGGTTCGATGCGGTGGTAACGGCAGCAGAAGAGACGGAAAATCCCCAGAAGAGCCTTCCTGTCGGGATCATCGGATCCCTTATCGTCGCCATGATCCTCTACATCATCGTCGGGATTGTCCTCACCGGCATCATCCCGACCAGTCAACTCGCAGCCCAGGATGCAATCAATGCCCCGATTGCGTTTGCCCTCAACCATATCGGCTATTCCTGGGGAGCCGCGCTGGTCTCCATCGGGGCTATCTGCGGAATGACCTCCGTCATACTGGTCATGATCTTTGGCCAGAGCAGGATTCTCTTTGCCATGTCGCGTGACGGGCTCCTCCCGAAACTGTTCTCGGCAGTTCACCCGGTCACGCATACACCGGTCAACGTGACCCTGTTCACGGGCGTGATCACCGCTATCATAGCCGGATTGTTCCCCCTCTCCATTGTGGCAGAACTGGTCAATATCGGAACGCTGGTGGCGTTCTCCATTGTTGCACTCGGGGTCATCGTCCTCAGATACCAGAAGCCGGAACTATCCCGGCCGTTCCGGTGTCCCGCGGTCCCGCTCGTCCCTCTCCTCTGCATGGGATCCTGCATCTTCCTCATCTGCCACCTCAACACCCTGTCGCACCAGTTGTTCATCATATGGCTCTTTATCGGGCTGGCCCTGTACTTCCTCTACGGGGTCAGGAACAGCATGAACCGGCAGAACGGGAGCATCCCGTGTATTATACCGATACCCGGAAAGATCAATCCGGAATCCCCGCTGCCCGGCTATCCGGAGATCGGTACCCGGGAGATCCGCGCTGAACCCCAGAAATAGTCTCCGTACGGGAACCTGAAGATCCATCCCGGGCGGAGTGCCCGGTTCAGAGGGGCATCTTCAAGGCGGATGAGCCTATATAGCAAAAAAATCAAGAATGAGATCATGGAGACCACAGGGATTGAGGATATCCAGCTGAGGAGGCCGGGGTTCTCCCGGTGGGCGATCCCGGCCCTGTGGGGTAT
>JBAYMI010000045.1:0-10582 GCA_041663625.1 Methanoregula sp. | reverse complement strand
GCCATCAGCTTCCCCTGCGAGAACCGCGTCTCCACGTCCCGACGCTCCACCGAACTTAAGCCTGCATGGTAGGCAGCAGCACGCATGCCGAGGGCATCGGCGATCGTGTGGCACCGGACCCGGGCATTGGTGAAGATGATCGTCTGGCCCCTGAATCCCTTCGAGGAGGTCCGCTTGTACTCCTCGGTTGTCATCTGTTTGATCGTCGGGATCTTCTGCTTGCGCTCCACGAAAAGGAGGTAGCGTTCAAGGCCGACCGGGCGATCCGCGTAAACGACGAGCGTGCAGTTCAATTTCTTCGCGAGCACCTTCGGCGACCCGATCGTGGCCGAGAGGTAGAGGAACTGGGCCTGAGGGGCAAGGTACTTCAGACGGGCAATCATGCCGTCGAGCCGTTGGCCCCGCTCCGGGTCCTCCAGCATCTGCACCTCGTCGATCACGACCGTGGCGATATTCTTCATCTTCTGCCCGCACCGGATCATGTTGTCCACCCCTTCGTAGGTGCCGACGATGATCGGGGCCTGCGGGTTCCGGTCCCCGACCTTCCGGGTCTCGGGCAGGTTCAGACGGCTCACACCGGTCAGTAAACCGGTCTTTGCAAACTTCCCGTACCGTTCCGAGAACCGCTCGTATTTCTGGTTCGCAAGGGCAACGAGCGGGACGAGAAAGAGCGTCCTGCCCCGGCCTTCGAGATAGTTCTTCATCCCGGCCATCTCGCCGATGAAGGTCTTGCCGCTCGCGGTTGCCGCAACAACGAGCAGGTCTTTCCCGTAGAGCAGACCCGCTTCCACGGCCAGCTGCTGGGCGGGCATCAGCTGTTTCACCCCACAGGCATCGATGAACTGCCGGGGCAGGGGCAGTTCCTCAAGGGGAGCGGTTGTCATCACCGGGTGGGCTTCGAGTTTGTCGAAGAGGGCCGCACCGATGGTCATCTTGTCGGGATTGAGGGTTGCGAGCACCCGGTCGAGGTTCCGGAACTCGAGGAGCAGCTGCTCAAGGTGAGAGATCCCGTCACGACCCAGCCGCCCGATATGCGAGACCTCCCTCCGCAGCTCGCGTTTGGCGCAGTCAAGGCAGATCTTCTCGTTCTTCCCGAACTGCACCGTGTTGTTGGTATCGAGCGGAGTGAACTTCTCATCGAGAAGACACATGCGGCAGGCATCGACCGTTCCCGTCTTTACCTGGAAAGCCTCTAAAAACGTCTCGAACCGGTGGTCCCGCTTCGTCAGCCGCACATCGGCCTCACGGAGGTTGGCGATCAGGTCCTTTGAGGGCGTGTGCCGGTAATCCTTCTTCGACCCCCACTTCACCCGGTACTTCGTGGGCCGGGGGCCGCGGGGAGTGTCCTGGAGTTCGACAAAACCGGCTCCGCGCACATTTTTACCATCGTGAAAGAGCAGCTTGTAGCTGTCGCCTTTCTGGGGCTGGACAATGATTTTCATTTTGCCTTCAGGGAGCGATCAGGTCGTGGATAACGTACGAGAGTCCCACGCTTTCCAGCCTTTTTAAGAAGTCCGTGAACTCCTCGTCCACGACCACAATCGCACAATCGATTCCATGGAATGCCGCCTCGATCACGCCCTCCCGGGCGCCAAAGAACATGTCGGGCTTCCGGCCGGCTGCTCTCAGGGCAATGAAGGCCTCAAGGCCGACCGCCGCAACAAAACCGGCCTTTTTTGTGACCTCCAACAGGTCACCCCGCCGGACCTTGCGCGAGCCGCCATGCTGGATGCGGGGAACCTTGCAGACATGGACAGTGCCTTCGTGGTGCTCGATGATCCCGTTCAGGCGCGCGATCCCGACATCCTCGTCCTTTTTTGCATCCGCGACAGCCGTGCCGGTTGCCGCCGACTCCACCTTTGCCGCGTAGAGGAAACCCTCCTTCATGTACACACCGACCTCGTCGCCGGCCTTGAGGTTCTCGGCTGCGATCGCCGCCCAGACCGAGACCTGCTGGATGATGTCGCGCCGGATATGCCGGGCATAGGTTTCAAGCGATTCCGCGTTTGCCAGCACCCATTCGATACCGGACTTCGTCACCTCGTAATTGCCCCGCCCGCTCGCGGATACCATGCCCTCGTCCACGAGTTCGCGGATATATTCGGAGATCGCCTGGGGGGTCACGCCCAGTTTCTCGGCGATCTCCTGCTGCCGGACCGCCGGCTGGTGTTCGGCTATCTCGACCAGGATCTGGAGGCGCGAGACCTCGCGCTTGCTGCGAAGGATAGAATAGAGGGGATCTTTAGTGCCCTGTGTCAAGCAGCACCAGCCCCTGTCCCTTCACATCCAGATGGGTGATCCGTTTGGCGAGGCCTTTGATGAAGATCGGACTGACATTGAATTTCCGTGAGAGATCGTTGATGGAACTGTTGCCTTTTATCAGTTCGCCCTCGATCTGTTCCACCACGTTCCTGAGATTCTCGTCGTTTGAGAGCGAGATGTACAGGATATCGGAAAGGTCTGACAGGTTGCACTGGAAGTTTGCCCGGAACTTATTGTAGGTTGCCCGGAATTCCTTCTCAGGCTTTGATCCAGGCTTCGGCATCCTCCACTGCTCCTCGACGAGGTTCCCTTTCTTGAGAATCTGGAGGCAGAGCGGCACACAGTCTTCGTTGATGTTTGCCCGGATCTCGGTCTCGGTCAGCCACGATTTGTTCAGGAGTTCGTAGACCTTCTTGAAGTTAGGGTCGTTGAATGTCATCAGGAGAGGGACCAGCTCTACTGGATCATTGACAATGCGAATATGGCCCGGCACGGTGAAAACCCTATACATATATCCCCGCGAGCATCAATAAATTTTTGCGACAGCATCATGCAGAAAGGCAGAATTACGGTCCGGGGAATCGTCCAGGGTGTCGGGTTCCGCCCGTTCGTCTATGCACAGGCAACAGGATTTGGTATCTCCGGCACGGTGAAGAATCTTGGCAGTGAAGTAGAGATTTTTGCACGCGGTGCGCGTTTTTCCGAGTTTCTTGCCGCAGTCTCCCGCGGGCCGCCCCTTGCCCGGATCGATTCCGTGGAATGCACGGAGACTGATGCGGCAATCCCGGACGGGTTTACCATCCTTAAAAGCGGCACCGGTTCGTTCTCTGGCATGATCCCGCCAGACATCGCCATCTGCGATGACTGCATCCGGGACATCTCCACAAACGGCGGCAGGTACCACGACTACTGGGCAACCTCCTGCGTCAACTGCGGGCCGCGGTACAGTATCATCGAAGAGATTCCCTATGACCGGGAGCGAACCTCGATGGCGGAGTTCCCGATGTGCCCTGCCTGCGCAGAGGAATATACCGACCCGCACTCCCGGCGCCACCATGCACAGACGATTGCCTGCGCCTCCTGCGGGCCGGCACTCTCCCTCTTCGACAACCTCGGCCATCCGATCGACTGCCCCGACCCTGTTAAGGAAGCGGCAAGGCTCCTCGACAACGGGTTTATCCTCGCGATGCGGGGGATCGGCGGGTTCCACCTTGCCTGCGCAGAGGAATCGGCCGATAAGCTCAAACACCGGCTCGGCCGGATCGAACAGCCATTCGCCATTATGGTGAGACCAGACCATCTCGACCAGCTGGCCGTTGTCTCACCGGAAGATCGGCAGCTGCTCCACAGCCCCGTCCACCCGATCGCCGTACTCACGAAACGCGACCCTACGGCCCATGCCGCGATCAGCAACCTGCATACGATCGGCTGCATGCTCCCCTATACCGGCCTCCACCACCTCCTCTTTTCGCACCTGCAACACCCGCTCCTGATCATGACGAGCGCCAATATGCCCGGTTACCCGATGATCACGGCAATCGATGTCGCGATGGCAAAACTGAACCGCGATGCTGATTTCTTCTTAACCCACAACCGGAAGATCGTCAACCGGTGCGACGATTCGGTGATGCGGGACGGGTACATCATCCGGCTCTCCCGCGGGATTGCGCCGAAGCGGACTGCCATCGATCTCGGGAAGCATTGCATCCTCGGCGTGGGCCCCGAGCTGAATGCCAATGCAACGATCTACCGGAACGGATATGCCGTCACCTCTCCCCACGTGGGAAACGTGAGGAACCCCGCAACGCTCGAATATCTCGAAGAGACGGTCAGGAACCTCCAGCGGATCCTCGGAGCGAAGTTCGACGTGGTTGCCCACGATCTCCACCCGCAGTTCCTCTCCACGCGCTTTGCAAAGGAGATCGCCGCAGAGCACGGACTCGAACTCATCCCCGTCCAGCACCACCGGGCCCACATTGCCGCAGCCACCACGGAGCCCTGCATCGGTATCGCCATCGACGGGGTGGGATATGGAGACGACGGCACAGTCTGGGGCAGCGAGATCTTCTCCGGGCAGGTGCCGGACCTGAAACGGGTTGCCCATCTCGAACCGGTGGCAATGCCCGGCGGCGACCTTGCAACAAAGTTCCCGGAGCGGATGCTGTACGGCATCCTGCCGGACGAACGGATCCGCTCGCTCCTCGCCTCCCGCGGATGGTCTGACGTGGAACTGGGCGTGTTCGAAAAGCAGATCACAACCGGGTTCAATGTAACGCAGACCACGAGCACCGGCCGGGTGCTTGACGCTGCCGCGGCCCTGCTCGGCATCTGCCGGGAGCGGACGTACGACGGCGAACCGGCCATGAAACTCGAATCAGCGGCAGCCGCAGGAACAGCGGAAACCTGGGATCTCACCTTCACGACACGGGACGGGTGCGAGACCCTCTCCAGCCGGGCGCTCATGGAGACCGCACTGCTGAAGATGAGCGCTGCACCCGGAGACCGCCAGGCAGTCCGGGATATTGCCGCCTCGTTCCAGGAGAATCTTGCCCGGGGGATGGCACAGATGGCGATCCGTGCTGCCCGTCGCGATGATCGGAAGATCATTGCGATCAGCGGCGGGGTTGCGTACAACCACGCGATCCGGACCACCATCGAGAAGGAAGTGGTTGCTCAGGGCCTCTCGTGCATCACGAACCGGGCCTCCCCGTTTGGCGACGGCTGCGTCTCGTTTGGCCAGTGCGTGTATGCGGGGATGCTCCTGAAAAAGAGGGATTGAATGCATGTTCACCAGGTTCAAAAAGGGCTATTACTATCCCTGGGGAAATAGTATTGAACGGATACGATTCCTGCCACACCGGAGCATCTCCATGAGACAAAAAAATAAAACTGCACAACAATCGCCGGCCGTAAAAAACCCTGAAGGTACCCCTCCCTCAAAATTCCCTGCGGTCCTTTTTCAATACATCAATCGATACGATATCATCATCCTCTTTGTCCTGCTCTACCTCGCATACAACACGATTGACGGCGTCGGGCTGATGAGCGGCGATACTGCACCGGCCTCTCTCATCCCGATAGCGCTGCTGACAAACCATAATGTATTCCTGGATTTTGCCACCGCATATATTTCAAATCCGAACTACGCGTATGCATTTCCCTTTGTCAATGGGCATTATGTCTCCCTTTTCCCGATCGTGACACCGGTTCTTGTCACGCCGGTATATGCGATATCCCTCTTCCTCTCCTCCTTCATCAGCAACCCCTATGGAGAGGTTTCCTTCTTCTATCTCTCAAAATCTGCTGCCTCATGCATTGCAGCCCTTGCCGGCGTTCTCGTATACTGTTCCGCAAAAGAGTTGTTCTCGAAGAGGATCGCACTCCTGACAACGTTCATCTTTGCATTTGCAACCAGTACATGGTCGATCGGCAGCCAGGCCCTCTGGCAACACGGCACGGTCGAGTTACTCCTTGCCGCTCTCATCTATCTTATTATAAAGAACGAAAAACAGGAATCGGTTGCGTATATTCTCCTCATGGGGATACTCTCCGGTCTGTTCGTTTTTAACCGGCCGCCCGATTCCCTTCTCCTTCTCCCGGTATTATTCTATATCGTGTGGACACAGAGAAACAGGATTCACTATTACCTGATCGGGGGGATTCTGGCGGGGCTCCCCTTCTTATATTACAATTACACCACATTCGGAAATGTGTTCGGAGGGTATGTGGAGAACCTCTCCCTTTTTGCAGTGAACGGGAGTTTTATCGGTCATTACGTGGCCCTTCTCTTCTCGCCTAACGTGGGGCTCTTCATCTTCTGCCCGGTCCTCCTGCTCGCCCTTGCCGGGTTTTATGTCATCTATACCAGCAGGGATTCCCGCATCAGGACACTCCTGCTTGTTGCCGGGCTGGCAGTCCTTCTGGAGATCCTCCTGTACAGCTTTTTTATTCCCTGGTCATCATCAGCTGCATTCTGCTTTGGAACGCGGTTCTTGACCTGTCTCATCCCGATCTTGTGCCTGTATACCGGGTACTTCCTTGAGGACTGGTTTGGCACCGGGGCCGCAAAGCACCAGGGACCGGAGAGAGGGATCGTCATCGCCATTGTCTGCATCCTGGTTATTTCATCGGTATGCATCCAGTTTACCGGCGTCTTCTTTTACGGGTATAGCTCGGATGCAAACCTGACCATGAGCGACGAGCGGGCATGGGACATGACTGATTCTCTGATTGTAAGAAGTTTCACAGAAGGTTCCACCCGGATTCCGGGAGTATCAGTATTTATCCTCCCCCCGCTCTCCCCCGTGTTTGCCTATAATTTCCCGGAGTGAGCCCCGCTGAGCTCTCCACCCGGGGAGGGCGGCATCAGATAGGGCAGTGAAAGACTGCCGGCAGCCAGCAGTCCCGGCGGGATTGATCGCTAAAAGCTCACCAGGATTCCCCTTTCTTCAAGCGCAGACATTATAATACTCTAAAAGAAAGAGTGATGCACGAGCAATGGAGCCGGCAGACCCGATCAACCCCACAGCGAAGAAGATAAAGAACCTTGAGCAGGAACTGAACGACCTGCGGCAGGGGCTCACGCTCGTTGCCGACTACTACCGCGACCTCCAGCGCATATCCCGGCAGCAGGACGCGGTGCAGGCCGTGGAACAGACCCTGGCAAAGCCGCTCGCGGATGAAGATATCGAGTTCGACGGTATCTGGAGATTCCACGAAGATATCCTTATAGCAGATCCGGAGGCGCACATTCCTTTCCCGACAATGTACGAGGCATTCGTGCAGTACTGCCAGAAGACCGGCAGGGATGTCGTGGACGAGGACGCCTTCGAGTTTGTCTTTGCGCATATCGAGAACCCGGCTCCGGTCCCCAACCAGGGCGAGTGGATCGGATACCGGCTCCGGAACGGGAGCAGCTGAACGGATATGGGCGGCCATCGTTTTTCATGACCCACATCCGTATCACCGAAGAGTCCCAGATACCCCTTCTTGGTTCCCTCTATTTTGGCATCATTGACCGGGGCACGAACATCCTGCAGGTGCGCCCGAGCTGCGGCTGTAACATCAACTGCCCGTTCTGCTCCGTGGATGCCGGGCCAGAGTCCACGACCCGGGCCACCAGTTACGAAGTGGAGATGGATTACCTCCTCTCGGCAGTGGACGAGATCGCCCGGTTCAAAGGCGAGGGTGTCGAATGCCACATCGATTCACCGGGCGAACCGCTCATGTACCACCGGATCCCGGAACTGGTGGCGGGCCTTCGCGCGATCGACTGCGTGAAGACCATATCGCTCCAGACCAACGGCACCCTGCTCGATGCAGCGAAGATTGCGGCGCTCGAATCTGCCGGGCTCGACCGGATCAACCTCTCGATGCACGCCCTTGACCCGGAGATCGCACGGACACTGGCAGGTGTGGACTGGTTCGATATCGGACAGGTATCAGCAGCCGCACGGGCGGTGGCGCAAAGCAAGATCGATCTCCTGATTGCCCCGGTCTCTATCCCGGGGATCAATGACGCCGAGATCCCGAAACTGATCCGGTTCGCGCAGGAGATCGGGGCAGGCAAACGCTTTCCTCCGCTCGGCATCCAGAAGTTCGAGCACTACCGGTACGGCAGGTCACCAAAAGGCGTGAAGGCACAGAGCTGGTGGCAGTTCTTCAACCGGAGCATCAAGGAGTGGGAGAAAGAGTCAGGTCTTGTCCTCCGGCTGGATGCGGAACGGGACTTTGGCACGGTGCGACGGGCGTTCGTCCCGCTCACCCTTGCAAAAGGCGAGAAAGTGACGGTCGAGATCCGGGCACCGGGCTGGATCCATGGCGAGATGCTCGGGGTTGCCAGGAATCGCGTGGTATCGGTATACAACTGCCCGAAAACGGTCGGGCAAGTCCGCGTTAAGATCGTTTCAACAAAACATAACATCTACACCGGTATGCCGATCTGATGCAGGGCCGGGAACCAGGGAGAAAAACAAGACTTAACATCCGTGGCGGTGAATTCATACCATATGAAAGCGGGCCAGGTTCTCATACTTGCAGGGATCATCATCATTGTCATTGGCTTTGCCTGGGTTATCCTCGGTTGGCCGACAGCGGACATGATCCCGGGCGGCAATCCCATGGGCCCCCAGTCCTCGGGAACCACTCCGCCCGCGATCCCGAACGGCAGTCCGGGCAGTGCATCCCCGAATGGAACCATACCGGTCTCGTCCGCAGCAACAACCCAGACCCAGTCTCCCCAGAGTACCCTGGCCATATCCACTGATGATATACGACTGCATTTCATGGACCTGGCATTCGGGGCAGGCAATGCATACCTTGAACGCTTGGATACAAAAAAGAACAACGGCCGGATCATCATCTCGGTTACCGCAAACCACAATTCCGATGTCCCGGTCCTGGAGAATGCTGCCCGGACATTCAACAGTATGTCAAAAACCAACCAGATATCCGAGCAGATCAAACAGGGATCCACCGGGGATATCACCATCAAGTTCATCCCGGAGAGCGGGATGGGCGGGATCGCCATCAACACGTCCGAAAGCAGGTCCACCCATGAGTTCTGGGTGAACGACACGGTCGCAGCAAAGATCAGCAAGGAAACGATCTACATCAACGCGAACCTGAAAGGCGATGTGCGCAATTACACGCTCATGCGTACTCTCTTCTATGAGCTCGGGTTTGTCGGCGACTCGGATATGTACCAGGACAGCCTCTTCACCTCCGGGCAGAACACGAACACCAACCTGACGTATGCTGACCAGAAAGCGATCGAGATCATGTACTCCCCCAGCCTCTCTCCCGGCATGACATTGAACGACGTTAAGAGCGCCGTGTACCTGGGATCATGACCTGCATCCTTCGGGTTTCGCAATATTCATTACATTTTCCCGTGATATCTCCGGAGATCAGATAAAAAACAGACAGGACAAAAACAATGGATCTTCTCACGAACAGGAAACACCAGACCCTCCTCATCGTTTCCGTGCTCCTTTTCTTCACGGCACTCGCACTTGCGCTGAGGATGATCCCGGCATTGTTCATACCGAACCAGGGATTCCTCGCGAGCAGCGGGGCAGACGTCTGGTATACCCTGCGCCAGGTCGAGGTGATGGTGGCAAATTTCTTCCAGTACAACTGGTTCGATCCCATGACCGCGTATCCTTCCGGGAAGACCATTGACTGGGGTCCGTTCTTCCCGTTCCTTGCAGCCTCCCTCTGTACGGTGCTCGGCGTATCGTCCCGGGCGGATATCGTCAATACTGCGGGATGGGTAGCCCCGATCCTCGCAGCCCTGCTGGTGCCAATAACCTACCGGCTGGGCAAACAGATATGGGACTGGAAAGCCGGGCTGGTGGCGGCCGGTTTCGTCTCCGTTATCTCGTTTACCTATTTTTACTTCTCTTCCTTTGGCTGGATCGATCACAACAGTGCCGAGACGTTTTTTGTCGCGCTCTTCTTCCTCGCCTACATCTCTGCGCTGGCCGCGTCACGATCAGTCATGGTTGACCGCGACCACGTGAAGTCCCTGTACATCCCGGTCCTGCTCTCCTGCCTTGCCGGGGTTTTCTATTTCCTCGGGTACCTCACAGCCACTACGGTCATGCTGGCATTGCTGGTCATCGGGCTTTACACGTTCATCCAGTATATCGCAGATTACCTTGCCGGGCAGCAATCCGAATATCTGCTCCTGACCAATGGCGTATTGTTCGCCTTCATTGCGATCCTTGTGTCCCTCTTCGGTTTCCGGGCAGGCGGGCTCTCCCTGACCACATATTCCGTGGGGCACCTGTACGTGATGATCGCACTCCTGGCCGTGACGGTACTGTTCTACGGCCTTGCCCGGGTATTCCGGAAAAACCGTATGCACTATGGTCTCTCGCTTGCCGGGATCGTCGTCATCGGTGCCGGACTGCTCCAGTTCCTCCCGACACTCCAGACCATCCGGGACCAGGCATTCTCCCTTGTTCTTGGGTCATCGGTATATTCCGTGGCGGTGCGCGAGACCCAGCCATGGTCCTTTGCCGGGGCATACGAAACGTTCAACCTCGCCCTTATCCTCATGGCGGGAGGCCTGATCATCCTGGCGTGGCATGCCGTGAAACGGCGGCAGGGAGAACACATCCTCCTCCTCACGTGGTTTGCCGTGATGCTGCTGGTGACGATCCCGCACCAGCGGTTCCTCATGTACCTGACGGTCCCGGTCGCACTCCTTGCAGCGATCTGCGTAACCGAGTCCCTGAAGTGGTCGTGGGATGCCGTGGAAGTGCCGCTGTCGCCATGGCTCTCCCGGTTGTCCGGAGGATCGGGCCAGGCACCG
>JBAYMI010000044.1:0-10591 GCA_041663625.1 Methanoregula sp. | reverse complement strand
CCGGACGCACTCCGGGTTGATCCCGACCAATTTCTACGCACGGATCCGGGCCGGGGGAGATCGCATGCCGTTGTTCCGGGAGAGATGCGGGAAATTCCACCGGATCGGTTCCCGCCGGGGGGTACATGATCAGGGGAGTTGGAGAGATGCTCACATCCGTAATCCCGACGTGTACCGCCGGGGTATCCGCGACAACGCCCGGGGGTGGAAGTTCAGGAGCCGGACTATCCGGTTCAGGAATCACGGAGACCGGGGGCAGGGAGAGACCGGTCTCGCGGAAGAATGCATGCATCGCAACGCGTCCCGATTCTATCCGGTCCCCAAGCACTGCAATGGATGATGCCAGGTCATTATACTGCGCTCGCGAGACCATGCAGTGATCCATCTCCTTCTTCATGACCGCCAGCAGGCTCTGGTCAACCTCAAGATTCGATGACAACAGGAGATATTCCCTGATCTTTTCCTGCGGGATTCCGGCCTTTGTCCAGTGGTAAAGAACGGATCTGCTCTGCTGTTCGTGGTGCAGGATCTTCTCAATAGCACCAACCAGTTCGCGGGGATTGACGGGTTTTATCAGGAAATCGGCAATCCATTCCCGGTGCTCCTCGGCCTCTTCAGGACTGATCTTTTTCGCTGAAAACAGGAGAATGGGGATATGCCGCGTGGCAGGATTCCCCTTGATCTGCGCAAGGGTCTCCCACCCGTCCATGGGCTCCATCAGGATATCGAGGACAATGACATCGGGTTTCTCGTTCCTGAGAACCTCCAGGCATTCATCACCGCCGGAACAGGGTATGACCCGGTAGTTCCTGCAAAAGAGGGCAGTGAGCCCTTCGACAATGAACGTGCTGTCGTCAACGATGAGAATTGTTGCTGTCACGTACCACACCTGGCTGGTCCGCATCTCCAGGTGCCGGGCTGGATGGCGGGGAAATTGTCGGGATATGCCGGATCTCCTCCCGGTATATTCCCAAAATCTTACAGTATTATTGTGCAGACAGACCCTTTAAGTAAATCGTGACCGGGAAGCGGGCAGGGAAAAACCGGAAAACCAGTCCCGCAATCCCGGTGGGAGGGATACATACGCGGTCCCGGATTGTTATCCGGCTTCCCGTTTCCTCCACTCCTCACGGCGGAGAGATACCTGTGAACCGGCCTGTATCGTTCCAAATCTTAAAATATGATGATACCGTCTATAGACTTACTTGTAGCTGGGGGATGTTTCATGACAAGGGACGGACTTGAACTGCGGAAATTTGTTGCACCGGAATTCATTATCGGGGCAGATGCACGCCTTCTTGCCGGCAGGTATGCGAAAAATTTCGGTTCGCGCCACGTCCTTGTCGTTACCGGGCCCGAGATCATCCGGAACGGCTGGGTCAGGGACGTTACCGGCAGCCTTGAAGAGGAGGGGATCGAACACACGATCTTCTCAGCAATCACCCAAAATCCGCGTGATACCGAAGTCATGGAAGGGGCAAAGGTCTATGCCGGATCCGGGTGCGATGCGATCGTTGCCATTGGCGGGGGCAGCCCGCTTGACTGTGCCAAGGGTATCGGGATCGTCTCCTCCAATGGCGGGCAGATCCTTGATTTCGAGGGCGTGGACCGGATCAAGGTTCCCGCACCCCCGCTCATCTGCATCCCGACCACCGCGGGAACGGGGGCGGACGTATCGCAGTTCGCTATCATCAACGACACCGCACGGAAAGTGAAGATCGCCATTATCAGCAAGAAGATTGTGCCGGACATCGCCCTGATCGATCCTGTGCCCCTCACCACCCTCTCACCGGAACTGACTGCCCATACCGGCATGGATGCCATCACCCACAGCGTTGAGGCGTATGTCTCCAATGCCAGCTCGCCGGTAACGGACATCCATGCGATCGAATCCATCCGGCTGATGATGGCCCATCTCCAGCCGGCATGCCGGGCGCCGGAAGATCTCGGCCTCCGGTACCAGACTATGCTGGGCAGCCTCTGTGCCGGCCTTGCCTTCTCGAATGCCAGCCTTGGCGCAGTCCATGCCATGGCCCACAGCCTGGGCGGGTTCTCGGATCTCCCGCACGGGGAGTGCAACGCCCTGCTGCTCGAACACGTCATGGCCTACAACTTCCCTGCCTGCCCGGAGCGGTACGAAGCGATCGGCCATGCAATGGGGCTGGACCTTGGCTCCCTTGGCCACACGGAGAGAAGAGAGAAGATCATTGCCGGTATCAGGACGCTCCGCGAGAGCCTGGGCATAACCGCCAGTCTCGGGGACCTTGGAGTGACGGCCGCTGACATCCCGGCCCTTGCCCGGAATGCCCTCCAGGATCCCTGCATGGCAACCAACCCCCGGCAACCAACCCAGACGGACATCGAACGGATCTATGAAGAAGGACTCTGATAATACGCCCAACTGGCAGGACCAGCGGAAGAAGATCATCGGCCTTGGAGAGTCCTCGCTCCGCAAGAGTTACTACCCGGAACTGCGGGAGATGGTTGCCGAGCTGGAGAAGAAGAACGACGAACTCCATGCAGCCTACGAACAACTGGCTTCCAGTGAGGAGGAACTGCGGGAGAATTACGACACGCTCAGCCGCCAGGAACAGGCACTCCGGGAGAACGAGGAGAAGTACCGGAACCTTGTCGAGAATACGTTTGATGGCGTGGTGATCTACCAGAACGATTGTGTGATGTTCGCCAACCGGACCGCTACACGTCTCCTGGGATGCACGGGTCCGGAAAATCTGGTGGGACGATCGATCTTCGATTTCATCCACCCGGATGACCTCCTGATTGCAAAGGAACGGTCGTTGCAGGCACTCGACACCATCCAGCTCCCGCGGCACGGGAGGTTCCGGCACGATGACGGGACCGCATTTGATGTCGATGTGGTGGCATCCCCTACAACGTGGGAGGGAAAGCCGGCAGTCCAGGTTGCATTCCGGGATATTACTGCACAGATGACCGCAGAGACGGCGCTCCGCGAATCCGAGAGCTTTTACCGGACCGTCTTCGATACCACCGGGTCGGGTTCCGTCATCCTCGATGAGGATACGACCATTGTCCGGGCAAACGAGGGATTTGCCCGGCTGTCAGGTTTTACGGTTGAGGAACTCGAAGGAAAACACCGCTGGACCGAGTTTGTCGTGCCGGAAGATCTCGTGCGCATGCAGAAGTACCATGCCGGCCGCCGGGAGTCTTCCGGACAGGCCCCGCGCACGTACGAGTTCCAGTTCCTTGACCGGTGCGGGACGGTAAAACACTGCCTCAATTACGTGGCAATGATCCCCGGCACGAAGCGGAGCATCGCATCCATTGTCGATATCTCCGGCCGCGTCCTTGCGGAACGCGAACTGGAGGGGAAGAACCGGGAACTCCAGACCACGTATGAGGAACTCCGGAATGCCACGAATCACTTTGAGGCAATCTACGAGGGATCGCCGGATCTTATCTACGTCCATGCTGCGGACGGCCACATCATCGATGTGAACGAGAATGTTCTCACCACGTTTGGCCTGACCCGGAAAGAGGCGCTTGTCGTAGATCCCAGTGTCACGAGCGGCAAGGGGTATACACCGGAGATGGCGGGCAAGTACATGCGATCTGCACTGGAGACGGGACAGGTCGAATTCGACTGGGTCTGCCGGCGGAAGACGGGCGAAGAGTTCCCGGTCGATATCCGGCTGCGCCGTATTGAGGTGATCAACGAACGCGGGGAGAGGGAATCCCGTATCCTCGCCCTTGTCCGGGACATCACCGAACGAAGGATGGCAGAGGGCGCGCTGGAGCAGGCCCGGAAGAAGCTGGGGCTGCTGAATACGGTGATATTCCAGGATATCCAGAGCACGATCTTCGCGCTCTCTGCATACCTCCAGCTTGCAAACAGCGCCATTGCCGATGAAAAATCCCGGGCCTATGTTGAGAAAGAGGCGTTCCTCATCCACAAGATCGTCAGTTCGCTGAACTTTGCCAGGAACTACCAGGACATGGGGATCAACCCCCCCCGCTGGCAGGGTGTCAACCAGGTCTTCCTCTACGCCATCTCGCACCTGGACTCGCTGAAAGTATCGCGGAACCTCCAGGTTGGCAATCTCGAGATCTATGCCGACCCGCTCCTGGAAAAAGTGTTCTTCAACCTGGTCGAGAACATCTTCCTTCACGGCCAGCACGCATCGGCAATCTCGCTTGAGTATGCAGTGACCGAAGAAGGACTCCTGCTCATCCTAAAGGACAACGGGAT
Organism: Methanoregula sp.; assembly: GCA_041663625.1. Lineage (GTDB taxonomy): Archaea > Halobacteriota > Methanomicrobia > Methanomicrobiales > Methanospirillaceae > Methanoregula. The sequence goes on along the minus strand of JBAYMI010000044.1, from coordinate 6,363 downwards.
CGGTATCCCCCCGGATGAGAAGCAGAAGATCTTCGAACGGGGGTACGGGAAGAATACCGGCCTTGGCCTCTTCCTGGTACGGGAGATCCTCTCCATCACCGGTATTACGATACGCGAGACTGGCGAACTCGGGAAAGGTGCACGTTTCGAGATGGTCGTGCCAAAAGGCGCTTACCGGTTCGCTGACCAGAAATAACAGAGGCCGCATAACGGCACGGTGATCCCGCGGGAACCTGAAATCAGATCAGGACGTATTCCCGCGTTTCTTCCCGGCATTCTTTTTTTCTCCGGCCGTGTCCCCGTTCTCTCTCTCCATCTCTGCCTTTGCCGCGAGCAGTGCCTCTTTCTGTTCTTTGGTAACCCGGGGATACGCGAGCTGGAGACGGTCAAGGGTCTCGTAGATGGCGGAGACGACGGCAAGCCGGGTGAACCACTTGTGATCGGCGGGGATGATGTACCACGGGGCATACGGCGTGCTGGTGTGGTTGAACATCTCCTCATACGCATCCATGTACTGGTCCCAGCAGCCCCGTTCGCGGATGTCGGCTGCCGAGAACTTCCAGTTCTTGTCCGGCTCGTCCACCCGTGCAAGGAACCGCTTTTTCTGCTCTTCTTTTGAGATATTCAGGAACAATTTCAGGACAACAACGCCATTGTCCACAAGGTAGCGCTCGAAAGAGTTGATCTCCCGGAACCTCCGATCCCAGATGTTCCGGTCATTCAGGACCGGGGGCAGTTGCTGGCGCTCCAGGTATTCAGGGTGCACGCGGACAACGAGAACTTCCTCGTAATAGGAACGGTTGAAGATCCCGATATTCCCCCGCGTGGGAAGGGCTGCCCAGCTCCTCCAGAGATAATCGTGGTCGAGTTCCGCAGTGCTTGGCACCTTGAAACTGGTCACATCCACGCCCTGCGGGTTCACTCCCGACATGACGTGCTTGATGGTGCTGTCCTTGCCGGCTGCATCCATGGCCTGGATGATGACCAGCAGGGCATAGGTATTCTGGGCATAGAGCTTGTCCTGCTGCTGTGCGAGAAGCTGGATGCCGGCTGCCAGTGTCTCCTGGGCCTCCTGCTTTGACATGAACTCCCCGACAAAGCCGGGGTCGTAATCGTTCCGGAGATCGATCTTCTTTCCCGGGGGTACCCTGAGAGAATCCAGGAGATGCTTCATGGTGGTGGTCATGCCAGGAACTTCCTCGCGGAGTATTGTCTGCTGTACTGAATCAAACCTTCGCCCTTACGGTCCCGGTCGCAGCCAGAAAAAACCGGATGCGGGGATACCGGTTAGGGGGCATTGTTCCGGCACGCCGGGCAATCCAGGGCATAATCGCGGATACCCTCGTTCCACGGGGTAAACCCGATACAGACTGCCGGCTTGGCGGTATGGATCCGGCAGTACACTTTCCCGTCATCCGCCCGGAAGAAGAACGGGCAGTGCGTGAGTATGCCCCCCTGCGGGTCCACCCAGTAATAGATGCGGGAGACCCGGGACAGATCGGCGGCGGTGAGATCCCGTCCGGTCGTGCGCCTGCCGTCACGGAATGTTATCGAAACATGCTGAAGGATATCGGTGCGCCTGCTGGCGATCCACGGGAAGAGATCCTCCGGTATCCCTTTCTGGTCCCAGCCCCATTTCTCGCAGCACTTCCCGCACTGCCGGCAGTCCTGCTCTTCTGGCATAAACAGTCCGGATACATATACGACTGCGGGGATTTTTAGGCATTGGTTTTTGGGGAATGGAACCGGGAACCTGCAGTACGGAAGAGAGGGGACTCATCAGCCGGATACCGGGGCAGCGGGAATCTGCCCGTCACCCGGGACCTGAAAAATCCCGTCATATTCTCTGATATGCGATGAAAATCCCTGCCTCAGGTCATTTCTCAATTCCGGCTTTTCGTATCGTAAAAATAATATTATAAACTCATAGCCTAACAAAAAGATGCCGGGAAAAGATCGTGTGGTTCATCTCAGTATCCACATGCTCCTGGAAAGGAACCTGAGTGATCCTTCCCCATCGCGCGGAGGCGCAGAGCCCACACGCAGGACTCACACAAATCAAGGAGTGGCATGGCTGAATTTGAGCATCTGATTGGGAATGTCCTGCATGTATGACAACCGTCCCGGTCCGGACGGACACGATAACCTGAATCACGTGACGTTCTCTGAACGCATGTGGATGGCGATCATTGCCGCCAGTACTGCAGCGGTCCTTATATTTTCGGTTTACTGCCTGTCGCACGGCATCACGATCATCTTCATGCACCTCTTTTACTTCCCGATCATCCTCATCGCGTACCACTACCGCTATAACGGGTTCCTTCTCGCCACACTCCTCTCCCTTGCGTACGTCTGGCTCGTGTACCTCTTTTCAGGAGGCGAAGCGGATGTCGTCATCGGGGCTTGGCTGAGATTTTTTGTCTTTGCCGGGGTCGCAGCGGTGGTTGCCTATCTTTCAGAGCACCTGTCGGCAGACAGATCCGCCCTTAAGGAGAGCGAGAGGAAATACCGCACGCTCTTTGAGAATATGCTGGAAGGGTTTGCCTATTGCCGGATGATCTATGACAAGGACGGTAGGCCCGCCGACTGGGTGTACCTGGATGTGAATGCCGCGTTCGAACGGCTCACCGGCCTCAAAGGGATCCGGGGGAAGCGGGTGCTGGAGGTCATCCCCGCTATCCGCACACTCACACCAGACCTCTTTGACACGTACGGGCATGTGGCCTCGACCGGTAGGCCGGAGACCTTCGAGATCGATTTTAAACCACTGAAGATGTGGCTGAAGATCTCGGTCTTTTCCCCGGAGAAGGGTCATTTTGTTGCGGTCTTTGAGGATATCTCCGGGCGGAAACGAACTGCGGAAGAACACCTCCGTCTTGCAGCCATCGTTGAATCATCCAATGATGCGATCATCGGAAAGACCCTTGAGGGAATCATCACCTCGTGGAATGCCGGCGCGGAGACGCTCTATGGGTATACCGCAGGGGAAGCGATCGGCAAGCCAATCTCACTACTGGTACCTCACGGGGAACGTGACGAAATCCCCGGGATCCTGAAGGAGATCCGGGCCGGCGAACATATCAGTTACCGTGAGACGAAGCGCAGGACAAAAGACGGGAGGATCATTGATGTATCCCTGACCATCTCCCCGATAAAGAATGACGAGGGCCAGGTCGTCGGGGCATCGACAATCACCCATGACATTACCCATCGCAAACGGGCAGCAGAGGCACTTGCCGAGAGCGAGAAGCGGTACCGCGACATGTTCGAACTCAACAACGCGGTCATGCTTATCGTCAATCCGGCAACCGGCAGCATCGTGGATGCAAACTCCACAGCCTGCCGCTACTATGGGTACAGCCCGGAAGAGTTTTCCCGGCTCATGATAACGGATATCAATATCGCCGATCCGTCAGTCACAAAGGAGAATATGTCCCGGGCAGCTGAAGACCAGGGCCGGGTATTCAACTTCCGGCACCGGAAAAAGAGCGGTGAGATCCGTAATGTCGAAGTGTTCAGTGCTCCCATAACATCCGGGGGGAAAAAACTTCTCCACTCGATCGTCCAGGACGTGACCGACCGCCAGAAATCGGAAGAGGCACTGAAACAGGTCAACAGGAAACTGAACCTGCTCTCCAGTATCACCCGCCACGACATCAACAACCAGCTCTTCTCCATACAGGCATTCCTTGAACTCTCGAAAGAATCCCCGGGAGATGCCACACAGATCTCCGGGTATCTCCTCAAGATCGAGCGGGCGGCAAACGCGATCGAGCGCCAGATTGCCTTCACCAAAGAGTACCAGGACCTTGGGGTTACGGCGCCAGTCTGGCAGCCGGTTGCAGCCTGCGTGACCAGGGCAACTGCCGCTCTGCCCATGCGGGATATGCAGACCGAGATCCGTGTACCGGATCTCGAGGTGTATGCCGACCCCCTCTTTGAGAAGGTGTTCTACAACCTGATCGATAATGCCCTCCGGTATGGCGGGCAGGGCATGACCATGATCCGGATCTTCTCACAGGAATCGGAGAAGATGCTTGTGATCGTGGTCGGGGATGACGGGGCCGGCATTGCCGCAGACGATAAAAGACGCCTCTTCACGAAAGGTTTCGGTCATCACACCGGCCTCGGGCTCTTCCTGTCCAGTGAGATCCTTGCGATCACCGGAATCACTATCACCGAGAACGGTGAACCGGGGAACGGGGCACGGTTCGAGATCACAGTACCCTCCGGGGCGTGGCGTCATGCAGGACAGACATGAACGTTGCACTCACCCGTACAGTGATTCTCCTGATGAACTCCAAAAGACGCCTTTTCACCCACCGGTTTTTATCAAAATCCCTGATCCTTACCCTGACAATCCGGTCTGTTCCCCGTTCCGGAACCTATCCCCCGCTGTGACGCTGCCAGACCGGGTCTCTCTGCCGGCATCACTATAAATCACGAAACGTTAACATGGAGAGGGAATAATAATGGATTGCCCACCGGCCCCGGATTGAATACAATGACCCGAGTCCTCATTGCTGATGACAACCCGCAGAACCTGTACCTGCTGGAATCGATCCTCAAGGGCCGCCATTTCGAAGTGGTCTCTGCAAAGAACGGTGCTGAAGCACTGGATGCGGCACGGGAAAATCCGCCGGACCTGATCATAGCCGACATCCTGATGCCGGTCATGGACGGCTTTGAACTCTGCCGGCGGTGGAAAGCGGATGGGCAGCTGAAGCAGATCCCGTTCATCTTTTATACCGCAACCTATACCGATCCGAAAGACGAGCGGTTTGCCCTGAGCCTCGGGGCAGACCGGTTCATTGTCAAACCCCAGAAACCCGATGTTTTTATCAAAGAAATTGACAACGTGTTTGAGGAAGTGGGCCGGCGGACTGCAACGCAACCGGCCCGGCCTTTTGGAAACGACCGTGAGATCCTGCAGGAATATAACGAGGTATTGTTCCGGAAGCTGGAAAAGAAAGTGGTGCAGCTCGAGGCTGAAATTACCGGGCATCGGCAGACCGAAGAGGATCTGCTCCGGTCCGAGACCCGGTACCGGAAACTGTACGAGAGCATGATGGATGCGTTCATACGGGTCAATATGGCCGGGCAGATCCAGGAATATAATCATTCATTCAGGGAGATGCTCGGATATTCCGATGAGGAACTGGCCCGGTTGACATACAGGGATCTGACCCCGGAAAAATGGCATGCACGTGACCAGTTCATCGTTGAAACGCAGATCCTGCCACAGGGTTATTCTTTTGTGTACGAGAAAGAGTACCGGAAAAAAGACGGGACGGTCTTTCCCATAGAGTTACGGGTATCCCTGATCCGGGATGAGACCGGACAGCCATCAGGAATGTGGGCAATCGTGCGGGACATTACAGAGCGCAAACGCACTGAAGAGAAGATCCGGCTCACGAACCGTAAACTCGCCTTAATGAATGATGTGACCTACCAGGATATCCAGAATAAAGTGACCGTGCTCCGGGGATATGTCGAGCTCAGCAAAGACCATGTTCATGAACCGGACCGGATACAATTTATCGAAAAAGAACGCTCGCTTCTGAAGTCGATCCATGACCTGATTAAAAATACAAAGGAATACCAGCAGATGGGGGTGGACCAGTCCTGCTGGATCCCACTGGAGCCTGCAATCCGGACGCAGTTGTCCCGCATAAGCCGGAAGCATGGCGTATCCCTGGCAAGTGATCTCAACGGACTGGAGATCTATTCCGATCCTCTGATTAACCGGGTTTTTTACAACATCATTCATAATGCCATAGAACATGGCGGGAAGATCACCCGCATTTCTCTGGGCTGCCGTGAAACTTCGGATGGAATAGTAGTAATCTGTGAAGATGATGGTGTCGGCATTCCCTTTGACCAGAAATCCTGGGTTTTTGACCGGATCGTCGGGGGAGAGGGTAAATTCGGATTGTTCTTTGTCCGGGAATTTCTCACTTTATCCGGCATGACAATCAAAGAGACAGGTACTCCGGGCAAAGGTGCCCGTTTTGAGATCACCGTGCCCAAAGGCGTATACCGGTTTGGCAGGCAATAACCAGATCATGTATTGTCGTACCGCCCCTCTGCCCTGGCAGAGGAGACATAAAACACAGTATCCGGAATTGCGCCCCGTTTTGAGAGACACCCGTTACGGATCCTGATGCGACACCCGTGCATGGCAGTACGGATACTTACCTCGCAGGGCCCTGATCTACCTGATGACAGAGTCAACCCGTATCAATGACCGTATCAACAAAGGTGGTGAGTTGCGTCATCAGCATGGGGTCAAGTCCCTTCTCCACCGCAAGGAATACTCCTGAAATATCCATGAGCCGGAGCTTGTTGGTCACAAAATGGATG
>JBAYMI010000043.1:0-10947 GCA_041663625.1 Methanoregula sp. | reverse complement strand
CACACACAACACCAAAGCACGATTGTTGGACTGTGCTCAATACTACCACAGGGTCACGGATTAATTCATCGTTTTACGCTATTACGCCAAAGACACAATCACCTGTATTTTGCAAACGATTTCCAAAGCCGAATATCAGATTTCGGTGGGTATAAACTCTAGCAAGCGCTATATATACACTCGCCATGTTATAGCATAACAGGGTAGGGTGCAACAGATGTTCTGGGATAAGAAAATGGAGACACTGAAACCTGATGAGTTGAAGGAAGTTCAGCTCAAACGTCTGAAAAAAACATTGAATCATGTCCAAAATGTTCCTTTTTACAGAAACCTTCTCTCTGAAGCCGGTATCAAAAAAGCATCTATAAAAAAACTTGAGGATATCCGGAAAATTCCGTTCACAAAAAAACAGGATCTCCGAAATGGATATCCGTTTGGTTTCTTCGCCGTCCCGCTCAAGCAGATAGTGAGAATACACACAACCTCCGGGACTACCGGTAAACCCACCGTGGTAGGGTATACCCGTAATGACCTGGACACATGGTCGGGACTTATTGCCCGGAATATGACCATGGTCGGCATCACCCCGGAGGATATCTTCCAGAACATGGTCAATTATGGGATGTTCACCGGAGGACTCGGATTTCATTACGGTGCCGAGAAGATCGGTATGACCGTCATCCCCAGTGCAACAGGGAACACCAAACGCCAGATCGAGATGATCGACGATTTTGGTGTTACCACGATACACTGCACCCCCAGTTATGCCATGCATCTTTCAGAAGTGGCTGAAGAGATGAAAACGTCTCTTGATTCCCTGAAAACGGGAATTTTCGGGGCTGAAGCCTGGTCGGAGAGTACCAGGAAAAACCTTGAAAACAGACTGGGTCTCACAGCATATGACTCCTATGGCATGAGCGAACTATTCGGCCCCGGGGTTGCCTTTGAATGCCAGGAGCGGGACGGCCTGCATATCTGGCATGACAGTTATCTTGTAGAAATCATTGATCCCCGAACCGGCGATGTCGTATCGGATGGAGAACGCGGGGAACTTGTTGTGACTCCCCTCGTAAAGGAAGCCATGCCATTACTCAGGTACCGAACGGGTGACGTCACCATGCTCATGGAAGATGGATGCCTGTGCAAGAGAGGGAAAAAACTTGCACGTATCACCGGCAGGAGCGATGACATGCTTGTTATCCGGGGCATCAACGTATTCCCGTCGCAGATTGAGTATATCCTCCTGAAAATTCCCGAAGTAGGCAATCAGTTTATGGTCTATATCGACAGAATCAATCATCTGGATGAGATGACCGTTGAAGTTGAGATCAACAGGGAGTTCTTCAGCGGTGAACTGGCGGACCTTACCAAACTCCAGAAAAAAGTGGTCAAGGAACTCAAGGATACGCTGGAACTGAGAACAACGGTCAAACTTGTTGAACCCGGATCGCTGCCACGATTCGAGGGAAAGTCAAAGAGAGTAATTGATCGACGAGAGGAGATATAATGGTGTCATGGGATCCCCGGTTTGAAGAGATGCCAAAAGCGGACATTCAGAGAATGCAGTATAAACTGCTCAAGAGTCTGGTTTACCGGCTGTACAGTTTTTCCCCTTTTTATCACGACAGAATGAAAGAGCAGAAAGTCCACCCGGATGATATTCGCGAGCTTTCCGATGTCAAGAAACTTCCCTTTATGTTTAAGCGTGATCTGCGCGACAATTATCCGGATAAAATTTTTACCGCATCCAGAGAGGAACTTGTCCGGTACCATGTCTCAAGCGGGACAACCGGCAAACCAACGGTTGTCGGGTATACCCAGAACGATCTGGAACTCTGGACAACATCCCTTGCCCGCGGCCTGACCTCTATCGGTCTTGGACGCGGAGATGTTATCCAGGTGAGTTACGGGTACGGATTGTTCACTGGAGGACTCGGAATGCACTATGGGGCTGAACGTATTGGCGCAACGGTACTTCCCACGAGTGTTGGAAACACGGAACGGCAGATCGAATTAATGCAGGATCTCGGCGCAACCGCGATCTCCTGCACACCCTCCTATCTTCTTCACATCGGTGAAGTCGCAGAGAAGATGGGCGTGAGCATCAAGAACGATACACAACTTCGTGTTGGCATCCTGGGTGCTGAACCGTGGACCGAGAAGATGAGGACGCGGATCGAGGACTGGCTGGGTATCAAGGCATACGACATTTACGGCACTAGCGAATTATCAGGCCCGATGTTTACCGAATGCACAGAGCAGCAGGGGTTCCATGTCTGGTCCGATATTGCATTAACTGAGATCATCGATCCCAAGACTGAAGAACCGCTTGAACCTGGCGAGAAAGGGGAAGTGACCATCACCATCCTCCAGAAAGAGGCCCTTCCCATGATACGGTACCGTATCGGGGATATTGCATCAATAGATGAGGATACATGTCCCTGTGGCAGGACCTCCCCAAGGATCCAGAGAATCCAGGGACGGGTTGACGATATGCTCATCATCCGGGGAATCAATGTCTTCCCATCGCAGGTCGAGCATGCCCTGATGGCCATCCCCGAAGTGGGGCAGCATTTCCAGATCGTCGTAGAGCGAAAAGGATCACTCGATGACATGCTTGTCCGGGTTGAACTGAACAAGGAATCATTCAGTGACAAGATTAATGATCTCATGAAAATACGGCAGAATGTTGAACACCGTCTCAGGAATTCACTGAACGTAAATGTTGATGTCGAGCTTGTCGAACCAGGATCACTCCCGCGGTTCGAGGGAAAATCGAAAAAAGTCATCGATAAGAGGTCGATGTAAATGGACACGAAAAAATTTGTAATCAAACAGATCTCGGTATTCTCAGAAAACCGACCCGGTCGCCTTGCGGCAATTGCCCAGGCACTGGGAGAGGAGAAGGTCAACATCCTCGCATTCAGTATCGCGGAAGCAAATGGTTTTGGAGTTGTCAGGGCACTGGTGGATCACCCGCAGAAGGCCCACGACAAACTCCAGTCCCTGGGGTTCAACATAGCATTCACCGACGTGATTGCAGTCAAGATGAAAGACCAGCCCGGCGGATTGTACGAGGTTGCAAAAATCCTGGGAGATGCGGGAATCAATATCGAATATTCCTATGCTTATTCAGGAAAGGATGGGGCCGTGCTCATTCTCCGTGTCGATCTGGTTGAAGATGCGATAAAAAAGATCAATACTTCCGGTGCAACCCTTATCGAGAGATCGGTCTTCCATTAACCATTACTTTTTTTCCCATTTTACCAAGTAACCAACCTGTGCAAGAGTACTGCCCCGGTGTATCTCTTCCCGTATCCGCTCCTCGGTTTTCCTGACTTCAAGTGCCCTGCGTGCAATCTCATAAGCACGTTCTGCAGGAACTACTACAACGCCGCTTTCGTCACCAATAATCCAGTCACCGGGTCGCACATATTGTCCGCAGCACTGGATCTCTGCATTGATCTCTCCCATACCTTTGGGTTCAGCTGCATTGGGAACGATTGCTTTTGCAAAAAGGGGATATTTCATTGCCCTGATATCATCGACATCCCGTACAGCCCCGTCGATGACAACCCCGGCAATCCCTTTCTTCACACAACTCAGCGTAGCCAGTTCACCCCAGGGGGCAACGTGGATCACACCGTCATTGTTGATAACGATGACCTCTCCCTTATTGGCCACATCAATTGCCTCAACAGGTTTCGCCCAGTCACCGGCAATTGTCTGAACGGTTACTGCCCGCCCAACAAGTTTCACATTGCCACATATCGAAACGATACCGGTCATCGCCCCTTTACGGTGCATCGCATCGGTGACGTTTGGTGCAGATACCTGCAAGAAGAGATTGTGGATCTCTTCGTCAGTTGTTTTTCTCGGGGGAAGGTTTCGTGAGATCGCGTCCATACCGGCCCGGATCTTTTTCGTCGAACCGGTCACATCCGCGGAGCGGACGATGTTTCCCCCGACAATAACAATCTCCGCACCGCACCGGACCACTTCACCGGCACGATCGGCGTCGATTCCCCCGGCAACGGCAAGAGGGATATGGATCTGACCCGATAGCGTTGCCAGGAGTTCTACTGAATCCTTTCCTCTCATCTGCTGGTCTATGCCAACATGCGCACAGATGATATGGACACCCAGCGATTCCAGTTGCTTTGCACGGGGCACCGGTTCCACAACATTGATCAAGTCAGCCATTATCCGGACCCCATACAGCTGGGCAGCCCGTATAGCTTCAGCAATAACAGAATCATCTGCATCAGCAAGAATGCAGATAACATCCGCACCGGCTTTCGCTGCCATCTCCACTTCAAGTGCACCGGTATCGGCAACTTTCATATCCGCGACAATAACAGAATCCGGAAAATGCTGGCGCAACGATCGTACGACCTGCATACCCTCACTCTTGATGAGTGGTGTGCCGGCTTCGATCCATTCGGCACCACCATCAACGGATTCACGTGCAATCTGTAATGCACGATCCAGATCAAGGAGATCCAAGGCTACCTGAAGGATCGCATGTTTCATGATCATTAATCTGATGTGCCGGATGATTAATAATTACCAGAGTTGGTAAAACCATAAATTAATGGGTATACACTGGATTAGAAAAAACCCGCGGATGGGGTACCACCCTCCTGAAATTCCCGAATCCAATCCTTCTGCCATGAAGGCATAATATTTTCTTCCCCGTAGGGATCTTTTGATACAGGGAGAGCAGTAAAGGATAATGTGAATTGGATGCTCTGAATGTTTGTTGAGACTGAATCTACTGCACGCGGATTGTCGATAGTAAAAAAGAGTGCTCTGAAGGATCACACTTATTCTTTCTTATATTTTTCAAAAAAATGAATCTCTTTCTGTTTTTTCTTGGAGGCAATGGTGATCTCCGCAGGAGCCCCTGCTGCAACCAGGGTGACAAGGGTATAGTTATCCGGGACATCCAACAGGGTTCTTACCGGCTCTGCATAATTTTTCTTGTCACCCGCAACCCAGCACGAAGTAATCCCATGAGCCTGAAGCGCCAGGATTAAGTTCTCTGTCGCCGCACAGCAATCTTCAAGATAATAGGTCTCTTTCTTTTCACCAAAGACAGCAAAACAGACGGCACATCCCGCGATAAACTTCCCGTTTTCTGCAAGTCCTGCGATCTCATTAAGAACCTGTTTGTCCCTGATAACACCAAACAGCCATGGCTGGACATTGCGTGCCGTTGGTGCCAGGGATGCACATTCGATCGCATCCCTAATGGCAATCTCATCAACAGGATCCGTTTTGAATTTCCGGACACTGTGACGGGATTTGATCACGGTGGTTACAACATTCATGCACCGGAATGGGAAAGCCAGATAATAAAATGTTGCGAAGTGAAAAAGAGTTATTTTTTCTTCAGACAAAAAACCAGTCCGAAAAGAGTGGCTGCTATCACAAGACCCGCTTCAAAACCGGGGGTGTGGGTGGTAGGCACTGCCGTTGATTCGACCGTTGTTGCTGGGGGAAGCGTTTCAACAGTGGTGGGGATCTCCATTGTTGGAACTGTTGTCGCGGGAGTTATCGTCAGAAGGGGGGCGGTTGGAACGGGGGTTGTTATTTTTGTCGTCACTGGGGTGGGGATTCTGGTCGTGACCGTGGAGATAAAAGTTGTCGGATTCGTCACATACGACTTATCCCCAATCAGCGGGTTCCGGTCCTGGTTGAGAACAGTCACCTTACTACTGACAGTCTTGCCACTCTGCCCGTAATTATCATTCATAGAGTTGACATTGCATTCCACCCAGATGTAATAGGTTCCCGGGGGATACGTAGCCCGGTTGCTAGTTCCCCAGATAGAACCGGTATTCTGGGGAGTCGAGACGAGGTTATAATTGACAAGAGAAGTCGTTGATCCTGATTTGCCGGTGAGCGAGGAGAGGATCGCCCCGTCGGGGGTTTGCACCTTTATGGTGACGGGAACTCCCGACACACCGGATCTTTGGGTCATCTGGACAAGATTGGAGTTTATCCTAAACTCGAGTTCGTCATCGGTTGGTACCCATTTATTGGTCACATCGACACCCACGGTTGTATCCTCAACCTGGAGTTCGAGATACGGATCTGCGACAATGAAGGCAACCGTCTTTGCCGGAAGGACATACCATGACCCGGTCTTACCAGTGAAATCACTTTGTGTCACATAAAAGTCGGATGCATCGGATACGGATACAATATAATCCGGGGAACTCCCAGCAATCGATGCTCCTGAAGCCCACCACCCGATCTGATCTCCGGAAGACAGGATCGATCTAACGTCAAGCCCCTGTTCCCCGATAAATACCGTATTCCCGGTAGAGATCGCATTGAGTGAAGCAGCTCCCGGCCATATTATCACAAGGAGAATTGCGACAAGCGCAATACCTGATATTCTCGTCCTATTTGCCATAACCAACCCTCATTTGCTCTGGTTTATAATGAAAAGATAGGCAGACAAGAATAAAGTGTTTATGGGCTGTCAAGGATTATCCGGTGAAAGTTTTCAAAAACGCGTTTTCCCTCAAAGGTGTGGCTGACTTCCGGGTGCCACTGAAGGCCATAAATATCCTTGCCGGGAAGTGCAATTGCCTCGTTACTACAGATGGATGATCGGGCAAGGAGGGTAAACCCATCCGGCATTCGGCATACCTCATCGGCATGGGATGCCCATACATTCATTTTTAACGGGTATCCTTCAAGGATCGCATCGTTTTCGCAGATCTCGACATCAACCGGTCCATATCCTCCGCTCTGGCCCGGATGTACATCCCCGCCATAGTGTCTGGCGATAATATGCAGGCCAAGGCAGATCCCAAGAACCGGTAGTCCCAAATCGAGATACTTGCTACAATTCCCGGCCCGCTCGATGGCAGGTCCGCCACCAAGAATAATCGCACAGCAGCCATTCCGAACCTCTTCGGGGGAAGTCGTGTTCGGGATGAGGGTTGCATCGATGTCAAGATCCCGCAGTGCCCGGTTTATGAGATGATTAAATTGCCCGAAATTGTTCACAACGTAGATCGGAAGCATTGCATTACCAGTTTATTCTGGAATCCTATAAGACTGTTCAACTGCAGGCCTTCGCAGTGGATAGGATCCGCTCACGAATTGTTTCTTCGGAATGCCCCATGAGGTGCGCAAGACACATTGCACCCCCTGCTCCAAATCCTTCCTTGACCTCGCCGATACAATACCGTGCTAGACCCGCATGACCGAGCGTCCCGAATCCAGGGTCCACATAATACATATGTACGCCAATCCGGCTGGCAATATGATCGACATTGGCTGTGGGATCATCCCGTACATAGGAGGTGGTAACGACCGCGGGAGGTGTCATTCCCATCGCCTTTGCTAGAGCTGCAACTGAGAGCATCTGGGTACCCCCGGCAAGAAGGATATTGCCGGTATACGATTTGATCATCCCTGCTACTACTGGCATCATTGGATCACCGGTGTAACGGACAATATCCAGCGGTTCAGAGACCTTGTCAGCAATGATCCGTGCAAGTGTTTTTGAGCAGATCTCTTCCTTTATCGATACCGGGTTCTCGATGAAACTGCTGCTCACGGATGCTTCATATCCCAATGCACGCAGAACGCAGAGAGCCGTGGTGGTTCCGCCCGGCACACATTCCCCAATGACAAGGAGATCGCTGGTATGGGAAAGGAATTTCCCCAGCGATTCTCCCTGACTATAAAGGGCACGTGCATGGGGGACTGCATCCCTGAACCGGGGGTCTTCCCCAACCGATCCATAGAGATCGTAACAGGGAACGGTGGGAGTATGGCGTAAACCGGCATTCACGAACAGCGGTTCAATGCCCATGAGGTAGACCATTGCCCGGGTGATGGATGAGGGAGTAGGACAACCCGTTGGTGTATTAGGCTTGAATGGATGGCTGGTAACATTGCCAGTTGCTATCAGTTCCGCATCGAGTATTGGCGTCAGCAGGGTTTTTTCAGGTGTCGGACCGGCGCCGGATATCCCGGGGACTGTAGACAGCAAGGTATTGGCAAGAATACCGCAAAAAACCGGATTTTTAACGCTAAATGGGGGCTTTTCCGAGAGGAATGCCATAATAATCAGTCTATAAATTCGTGGTGTAAATGATTGAATCTATCGATGCGAAAAATCCACAACGATATAATACACCCGCTCCTACTACTCCTACGGTATGTTTGAGATAGAACAGCGGCTGCTGGATCATGGCATTACCCTTGACGATATGGTTACTGCTGCCATGGGATTGTATGTCTCCCATGGTATGCCGGATGAACAGGCAGCAACTGAGATCCGGAAAAAAATACAAAAATTCTTGGGAGATCCCAATGTGGCATCCCTGCTGCTCGGGGCCATCTTACTCGAAGACGAATTGTATACAAAACGGAAGAACTCCGAGATTGCTGATGATCCCGTGTTCCTGTTAAGCGATGAGATCCTCGGGATGGCTATTGCAGAGTGTATCGGAGGGACCTATGCCCGGTTTGAATTCACACGGTATGACCAGAAAAAACCCGGTATCCTTGCAAAACTCGGGCCGTTCCTTGATGATGCGGTGGCCGGGCTGATCGCTGGCTGCACATCACGTCTCTACAGCGAATCATTATGAAGACCATCCTGTCGCTGCTCCAGTTCACCACAATCCTGCCATTAGGGAAACCACAGGATCTCGAACAGTTTGCCCGAAGTTCCTACGTTTACCCACTTGCAGGCTATGTGATTGGCGGCCTTGTCGCGCTGTCGGTATACTTCATCGCCAACCCGACCATTGCGGCTGCGGTTGCTGTGGCACTTCTTCTCATTATTACCGGAGCCCACCATTTCGATGGCCTGTTGGATCTTGGCGACGGACTAATGGCACATGGGGATCCTGAAAACCGCATTCGGGCACTCACGGACCGGAATGTCGGTGCAGGGGCCATTGCACTCGGAATCGCGGTAACACTCCTCCTGTTTGCCGGATTGCAGGAAGCTATCTCGATCGCATGCACACTGATCATCGGAGAGGTCTGCGCAAAGTTTTCCATGGCATTCCTTACTGCATACGGGACACCATTCCATGAGGGGATGCACAGTTATCTCTACCAGTTCTCCCATCCAGTTTTCCCGGTGATCTCCTTCCTGCTCTGTCTCCCGCTCTTTCTCCTGCCGGTTGCTCCGGTAAAACTATTTGCCGCCATGATCCTCATGATCCTCTGCCCGTTGATACTTCTGGGAATCTCCCAGCGGATCTTTGGGGGTATTAACGGGGATGTTGTCGGTGCCTCAAATGAGATCACCCGTGCGCTGGTAATCGTGGGGATTGCACTACTCTGACATCAAACCAGGTAAATCAGAGATCGAAAGCATGACAGTGGAAGCAAAATAGTGTTTAAAAAAATTCAGGGCGCCAGTACAAGACTTGTGCCTTTTTGCGTTAGGATAATTTTTAAGAGTGATTGTACGAAAGAGGTCTAGAGAAATAATCCGGAAAATTTTTCAATAGTGATCATGAGGAATCACCTACCAACTGTTGGATGTACAACCAACACTAATCCCAGTTTTCGGACGGAGTTGTCCGGATAAATAACAGACACAACCCAATTTTCATAGTGCTCAGTACTTCACTAAATTTGAACCCGAACTAAAGGTGTCTCTTCAATGGATTTTTCTGGCCCGGGTTCTACGTGGTCTGAAGAACGATTGACGAAGATTTGTTCCGGTTTGCTCTCTTCCGGCTCTTCGTCCGGAAAGGGATTAAAAAAACTCACATCCGTTACGTTTGTTACGGTTCTTCGAAGTTTCAGGTGGATGCGATGTGATACGAGTCGCTGGCTGTCCACTATTCACAGAGGAAATTTCAGCGACGTACTGGATTCATACAATTTGTCTGGATTAAGGTATTCGCCAGAGCATTTTTTTTAACAGACTCTGCTGAAAAATTTTCAATCGCGATCATGAGGTGTTAGTTATGGAGGCTACAATTGGATAATTATCCTACAATCGGTATGTACATGCTACAAAATTTTTGATTTGCCGACGTGAGATGGTTTGCCGATCAACCAGACCCTGCCTGAAAAAATTTGAGCAGGGGGTGAGGGGGTGGTTGAAAATTTTTTGACGGAGATCGATTGCGATGCTGAAATGGTGTAACTATTCATTCAGATTTTTGGCAGGTAGTGTACACTACTAAGAGTCACGGAGGAATAATTAGGGAAGTACTGGTGTTAGGTATTCGGGGGTGATCAAATTTGTTTACCGTAACAGAGTATGAATGCGTTTTTCCATAAAACCGGCAGAAAAAATGAATGATGGAAAACGTGGGAAACAGGTTCCTCCGTTTTCACAACCAACAAGAAAATACCACACCCACTGATTGCTGGAATCTTTAGTAGAGACCTAGATATCCCTTGTTTCCGTCATCATCGCATTCAATGGCGGATCCATCTCTTATGAGCGTATTGAACATCATCGCTGCATTCATCAGGTTTTCATCCGCAGCAACTCCCCTCTTGAGATCATTGAGCGCCTGCCACTGGGGTGTCGGCACAACCCGACTTCCGGTCAGTACACCTGTGCAATGCCTGCAATACGCGCAGTGACTGTATACCGATACCTCTCCATCTGCACAGCCGACCGTGACCCGGTTTTTTTTCTCATCACGCTGGAACGGCAAAGATTTCATATGCATTGATATTTTAGGGATCCAATATGAGTATACCGATGTGTGGGTTCTCACCGGAAAAAGAAGCCCGTCAATCGAAATATTTTAAATAGTTGGGTCTCATATAAGTAATACTCGCATAAACTGACTGTAAGCGGACAGTCTCAATGTTTTGGAGGATTACATAAATGGCATCTGACAAGCCCCACATGAATCTGGCTGTAATCGGCCACATCGACCACGGAAAGTCAACTACCGTCGGACGAATGATGTTCGAGACCGGCGCTGT
>JBAYMI010000042.1:0-10960 GCA_041663625.1 Methanoregula sp. | reverse complement strand
GACATTTTTCCAGTCATTAATGAATGTTGCCAACCCGATATCCGTCAGGGGGTGTCTGAACATTTTCTCAATCACCGTAAAGGGGATTGTCACTACATGAGCACCGGATTTGGCGGCTTCAACTACATGCAGCGGATGTCTCACACTGGCGACAATAATCTCGGTCTCATAATGATACTCCCTGAAAATCTGTACCATATCCCGGACAATCTGCATTCCATCGCATCCGGTATCATCCAGCCGTCCGATAAATGGGCTCACGTAGGTGGCACCGGCCTTGGCTGCCAGGATTGCCTGGTTGACGGAAAACACCAAGGTCACATTCGTCCTGATGTTCATGGCTTTCAGTTTTTTTACCGCTTGTAGTCCCTCCGGGGTCATGGGGATTTTTATAACAATATTCTGTGACCAGCCGGATATCGCAACAGCTTCCCTGATCATCCCTTCAAAATCCGTGCTGATCACTTCGACACTGATGGGACCGTTGATAATCTGGGTTATTTCCGTAACCAGTTCGTCAAAATTCCGGTTCTCTTTTGCGACAAGCGTTGGGTTTGTTGTAACCCCATCGATAACACCCCACCCGTTTGCTTTTTTGATCTCTTCGATATTGGCCGTATCAATAAAAATTTTCATCTCTTCAACCTCACCAATTCTTTTCCCGCAGTTACCGCATTTTTCGCCGTCAGCCCATGCTTCTCCAGCAGTTGCTCATATTCCCCGGATTCTCCGAATACATCTTTCACTCCCAGAATTCTCATGGGAACGGGATATTTTATACATATGGCTTCTGCTACTGCACTGCCAAGACCGCCATAAATGCTGTGCTCTTCCATGGTGATTACAGCCCCTGTTTTTTGTGCAATTTTCATAATCGCTGCTGTATCCAGCGGTTTTATGGAGGGAATATTTATAACACTGGAATCGATCTTTTCTTTTTTGAGAATCGCTGAGGCTTCCATGGCCTTGTGAACCATCGTTCCCGTGGCAATTATTGCTAAATCATCGCCTTCTCGCATGGTAACTGCTTTTCCGAATTTAAATGCATAATCGTTTTCCAGCAGTATGGGTGTTTTTGAACGGTTCAACCGTATGTATGCCGGCCCCGGGCGATCCACCTCGGTCAGGATGACCTCTCTTGTCTCGACCGCATCAGAGGGAACAATAACAGCCATATTGGGGATGACCCGCATGAGTGCAAGATCCTCCAGCGACTGGTGCGATGCACCATCCGGACCATTGGTCAGTCCGGCATGGCTGACCGCAATTTTCACGGATAGTTTATCGTGTGCAATGGTGTTTCGGATCTGTTCCCAGGCACGCATGGCAAAAATTGCATATGTACTGGCAAAGGAAATTTTTCCTTCTGCTGCAAGTCCGGATGCAACCCCCATCAGATTTTGCTCTGCACACCCGACATCAATAAACCGTGATGGATTCATCACTGCAAATTTGTTTGTTTGTGTAGATACTGACAAATCTGCATCAAGTACTACGACATTGGGATTGCTGGATAGCGTCTGGAGGGCTTCCCCGTACGCATCCCTCGTTGACTGAAACTCCATATGAGGTCAGTCTCCACCGAGTTCTTTCAGTGCAATTTTCATCTCGTCTTTGCTTAAAGTTTTTCCATGGAATGCATTGATCCACTCCATGAACGAGACGCCTTTGCCTTTGAGGGTATGGGCAATAATCGCCGTTGGTTTGCCACTGTTCATTTTTGCGGTATCCAGCCCTTCAATAATATTTTCAATTCTGTTGCCATCAATTTCCAGGATATTCCATCCAAATTCTCTCCATTTCCCGGCAATAGGTTCGAGGCGCAGAATTTTCTCCGTGGGGCCGTCAATCTGTAAACCGTTACGATCGATTATAGCCGTCAGGTTGTCAAGTTTATAATGCGATGCAAAGAGTGCTGCCTCCCAGACCTGTCCTTCGTCACATTCCCCATCCCCGAGCAGGGCATACACTCGGTTTTTTTTATTATCCATCTTTGCTGCAAGGGCCATGCCACACGCGACTGAAAGGCCCTGCCCAAGTGATCCGGTTGATGCCTCGATCCCCGGAATATGTGTATCCGGATGTCCCTGGAGAAGACTTCCGAATTTTCGTAAGCTTGTCAAATTTGATAGGGGGAAATAACCGCACTCAGCGAGAGTAGCATATAATGCCGGGGCAGCATGCCCCTTGGAGAGGATAAAACGGTCCCTCCCATCCCAGCGGGGATTGCGTGGGTTGTGGTTCATGTGGGAGAAATAGAGTACCGTCAGGATGTCAACACAGGACAACGATCCTCCGGGATGGCCTGACCCTGCATTAAAAATCATATTGATTACGTGTTTTCGGATGATCCTGGCTTTATCTTCAAGACGGACAGTATCGCAGGTTTTTGGTAGCGTTTCGGACTGGTATAACCCCATCAGCATCCCCCGGACTTTTTAAGCGATAACCTGATATCGGTCTGGGTAATTACGGTGGATTCAAGATGACCCGGTACAATATCTGCCCCGACATTTGCCAGTCGTACAATATCTGCAGTCAGGTTATTGTTACATGACGACAGGGAAAGAGCAGTGATACATGCAACGGTGTCGATGTTTCCCGTTACTGGTATAACGTCCTTTGTTACCGGGGGTACGTGAGTTACGCTCCCTTTTTTATCGAAGAGGGTCATCCCCTCTTTCCCGCGGGAAATGAGAATAAACTGGCACTCCAGGGAGGACAGCAACCACTGGCCGATATTCCGGATACTCGTCTCGTTGATCTGTCTGATCTTTGTGAGTTCCACTGCATTTTCAAGGGTTGTGATAAAGGTATGAATTCCTTTATAATCGAAGGATTGATCAATTTTTGGATAAACCACTATGGGTTTATCATATTTCTTTGAGAGTGCAATGATCTCTTTAAGCACGGTTTTTGTTATGATACCTTTGTTATAGTCAGAGATGAGAATCACATCAACGGATACAATCGTGTCTTGCAGAAAACGGAGAAGAGCGCTTTCCTGTACCTGACTGAGTGGGGAGCGTATCTCCCGGTCAAGCCGTAATATATATTGCCGCTCTGCAATTATTCGTGTTTTTACTGTGGTCGGGCGGTCGTTGCATTCTGTGATTCCCGTGGTGTTAATAGCATCTTCCTTTAATAATCCCGTCAATTGCCTGCCAAACCAGTCATTGCCTATGACACCAACCGTTACTACGTCTCCGCCTA
Organism: Methanoregula sp.; assembly: GCA_041663625.1. GTDB lineage: Archaea > Halobacteriota > Methanomicrobia > Methanomicrobiales > Methanospirillaceae > Methanoregula. The sequence goes on along the minus strand of JBAYMI010000042.1, from coordinate 7,747 downwards.
ATCCATGGATGATCTCGCCTGCATGTGCAGCACCACCTAACCGGTAAATTTCATGAGAAATATCTACCAGGGGAACCGGAGCTTCCGGTGATAGACGGGACACGTTACCATACATGTACCGATCCAGCATCAAGTCGCCGATTACCAGAACTGTTGTTTTATTGAAATGTTCCAGAATATTATTAAGTGCGTCCATGTCCGGGATCAATAAACACCTATTTTATTATCTCTGTATCTCTTTAAAAACTATAGGAAAAACTGGATAAATTCCATCCCGGGTGATTAAACACGTCGGGAAAACCAGACTATATAAAAAGAGTGAAACTGGACAATGCCGCATTCCTGAACGATGCCAGAAAGGACTGGTCACGTATAGACGGGATAGGAACGGGATTTATCGCTACATTACCTGTTCATAAACCCGTTTTGTTTTCTCTGCTGAATCTGCCCATGAAAAAATCTTGAGGCGCTCTGTTCCCTTCTGGATACAAGAGTTCCTTAAGGTGGTATCAGCGATCATTCTCTCTGTTGCTTCCTGAAATGAGAACGCATCCCGTGGATCAAAATACACTGCTGCATCCTCACCAACTTCCGGCAGCGAACTGTTGTTACTTGCAATGACCGGGCAGCCACAGGAAAATGCTTCAAGGACGGGCAATCCAAATCCTTCATACAGGGAGGGGAATACGAACGCGAGAGCATTCCTGTACAGGTACTTGATCGTTCCATCCGTCCATAAAGGGATATAATGAACACGTTGAAGAGGAACATCTATCTCTTTCATCAGTTTCCACTCATCCGGAGTGAACTGTCCTCCCCCGGTACAGCATATGTGCAACTCCGGATATTTTTTTAAGAGAGGAGCCATTGAGGTGATAAAGAACGGGAAATTTTTGTAGATTGACCGGTTTCCTACAAACAAGAGATACGAGGATGGCAATGCAATTGGAATCATTTCCTCCCCCCCCGACCCCTCAAACGAATTTCCCCGGTAGATCACATGAATACGATCGGGATCGAGATCGAAATCCACATACTTCAGGATATCACGTTTTGTCAGTTCTGATACCGCAATAATCGCATCCGCTCTCTGGATGAGGTGCATCTTTCGTGCATGTGTCGGATCATTATGGGGGAAATATTCCGGTATGATCTCCTGCATCATATCATGGATATCGATCACGAACGGTTTCTCACCGAGATGATTCAGGAAATAGGGATCGTAATATGTCGGGTGGAATACGTCAAAGTCCTGCGCCTTCAACTGCCGTACCGACTCCTGCTGGTTGTTAAAAATGTGGTTCAATGCATTGATCTTGAGTTTTCTCTGTAATCTGGCAAAAAAAAGCGAGTTGGAGAAAAAATTATTTCTCTGTGTCCAGAACTGGTTCAATTGAGGCTGTTGGTACAAGTGATCATTCTGCGAATAGCGCAATGCAAGCCGGAAATTGATCTCCGGGTCACGGGAATATTGATCCATCAGTTCGCAGAAATACCGTGAAATCCCTCCGTAATGCTGGATGCCAAAGATCTGGTGATCGTAGAGAATTTTCATGACATTTGTCCTATGCGGGAAATGTTCACAACTCTCCTGCCGGAAAAAACCGTACTGTTCCTCGCGCAATCTTCGATCCATCGGCTCAACCCCACTAACGTAAGTGAGGGGATTTTTGCATATGATTTTACTTTTCTTGAAAAAACACAGTGGCTCAAATCGTTTCTTCGATTCGAACCGAGTGCCGGACATGCGGCACAGTATGACCTGTATTTCCCGCATCCCCCATCATAATGGCATCCCCCGGTAAACGGCCACATATCATGCAGTGACCATACAACCGGCTTTTTGATTCGGGAGATATCTTCGATCGACATCGTACCTGCTGCGATCCAGTGCAAATGAACAATATCTGCGTCGATTTGATTGATTGTATCAACAATATTACTGAACGGTAACCACGCTGGTGAGAAGAATGATCTCTTATTTTTATAAAATATTGTGGGAAATGCATCAAGTGTAGGACGTAATGAATTAATGGTTTCTCTCAATTTTGTAGGTGGACCGATAATCGAAGGATCATCGCAGGTTTTGGTTTGAACTACCATTTGTGATTCAACACCAAGTGATTGCAATGATTTATGCAAGTGGTACGCACCCAGTGCTGCACCTCCAATAGTATCAGAATTACTTACGGTAACAACGTTCATATCCGCCCCAGCATGTGCCCGAGAATGTATCGGATCTTACTAATCCAGGTTTCGGTCTCAAAGTGCGTCTTTTGCAAGATATGGTCTGCCACATCATCTCTGATGAGAATGGGAGGATGTTTCAGGGGGAATCGCATGGGAATCGTTGGTATGTTGGCAAAGGGGCTGTTTACTCCGGTGGTATGTGTACCGCCAGTCCCAAAACCGATATTGGAGACAATGTTTGTGTTTGGCTGGATGCACAATCTTCCCTGAACCCAACAGATAAATCCAAATTGATAATCCCACGTGTCAATTTTTCCCGCATATGTCCTTTCAAAACAGTGAGTCCAATATTTGACGGATTTCTTGTCTTGGAAAATATCTTGTAACCAATTCCCATCCCGAAGGGACGGCCATAGTTGCATAGATACATCATAATTGTTCCATGCTCGCTTCCATGTAGCCCATCCCCACATAAGTGGATATCGTGAGAAATAGTAACTATACTCCGTCTGTCGTCTTCCAAACAGGAAATTATCCCCGGAGATCATCATCACGCGTTCATCATCCCGATAGCGTTCGAGCAGTTCCTGGCAGTATGGGAAGAAACTCTGATCCGGGAAACAGTCATCTTCGAGTATTATCCCCTCGTCAACCTGGGAAAAGAACCAGTTGATTGCAGAACTTATGGCATGTTTACAGCCGAGATTTTCCTCCCGGAAAAGTGTTGTGACTTTACAATCCCAATCAACGTGTTGAATTATTTCCCGTACTTTCCTGCAGTTCTCATAATCATCAGGCCGGTCTTTACGTGGTCCATCCGCGGCCACGAACAGGTGAGCTGGTTTAGCCTTTCGGATTTCATCGAATACGATCCGGGTGGTATCCGGCCGGTTGAATATGAGAAAGAGAACGGGTGTTGTAAGAGAATCCTGTGTCATATGCCACCTTACAATTATTGATTTTTCATCCTGCCATTCCATTCCAGGAGCGGGGCTATCACACCGGGCCGTTTCTCCGTCCAGTACGGGCCATCGCTCAGCCCGCCCTGGATCAGCAGGTTCAGCGAAGGCGATCTTTTCCCGGGCTCGGTGATCCACATGCGGTTGCGAAGGGATGACCTCAATTCAAGGGTATAGATCCCTTCGTTCAGGAACCGTTTTGGTATTTTCGATCTGAGTACAATCTCGCCCAGTGAAAAAACAGGCCAATCCTTTTCCTCATGATCATTAAAATACGACCAGTATAACGGTATCCCGTCTTCATTGAGTATCGAGTAGCCGATTTCCAGGCCCGGATCGCCGGACGTGAGTGATCCTTCAATCTGGATCCATATATCCTGGTTATTGGATACCGGATTGCCAATCGGGCTTCCGGCTGAATTGGTGAGGAAGAATTTCTGGGGGGTAAACCAGGGATTCTTAAATTCGTTGCCCGGGTTCACCCACTGGGAGGAGAGTACATCCCCTCCTTCGGGAAATAAATAGGATCTGATGATCCGGTTGACATCGGAGCCCCGTTCTTTGATATGACCGTTTTCAATCAGAATGCAATGTGAACATAATTGTTCGATTGCATTCATGTTATGGCTTACAAAGAGCACCGTTCTCCCCTCATCGGCAATATCTGCCATCTTGCCCAGGCATTTTTTCTGGAACGCAGCATCACCCACGGCAAGCACTTCATCAACCAGGAGAATTTCTGGTTCAAGGTGGGCTGCGACCGCAAAGGCCAGCCGGACATACATCCCGCTCGAATATCTCTTTACCGGGGTGTCCAGAAACTTCGCGATCTCGGAAAATTTTACAATGTCATCCAGCTTGGCATCGATCTCCCGCCGTTTCATCCCGAGGATCGAACCGGATAAATAGATGTTTTCCCGGCCGGTCAGTTCCGGATGAAATCCTGTTCCCACTTCCAGCAGGGAGCCGACACGCCCGTGCAGTTCAACAATACCTTCGGTGGGCGCAGTGATCCGGGACAGGATTTTAAGGAGCGTACTCTTGCCTGCACCATTCCTCCCGATAATCCCGACAACCTCGCCCTGCTCAATCTCAAACGAGCAGTCTTTCAATGCCCAGAATCCTTCAACCGGCGGAGATTTTTGGAATAACCTGGCAGGTGCTTTCAGTGAATTTGCGATTACATCCCGGAGGGTGAAATATTTTTCCTGGGGCCCGCCAAGTACATACTTCTTTCCCAGGTGGTTTACACGGATAGCAACAGGGTTTGATGGCATGGGAGCGGCAGTTCCTTTGGATATTCTTACAGATTATCTCAATCATCACTAAATTATGTTGCCGTTCTCTGCAGAGAAAAACAGTACCGGTGAATCAGGACTGTGCCGGATAGCCCTGCTGGGTTTTTATCCATGCAATGGTCCTGTCCAGTCCATGCTCCAGGGATGCCTTTGGCACCCACGCAAGTATCTCTTTTGCTTTGGTAACATCAGGCCGGCGCCGGAGCGGGTCATCTTCCGGTAAAGGAGAGAAGGATAATGATGATCGCGATCCCGTTTGATGAATCACTTTTTTTGCCAGTTCAAGAACCGTTATCTCGTTCACGTTCCCGATATTGATGACCTGTCCTTCAGCAGCGTCAAGAGATGCAAGGCGGAGGAGACCTTCGATCTGGTCTGTCACGTAGGTGAAACTCCGGGTCTGGGAACCATCCCCGAACACCGTCAGGGGCTGGTTCTTCAGTGCCTGGTCGATGAACCGGGGGATCACGCGGCCATAGATCCCGTCAAGCCGGATACGCGGGCCGTACGTGTTGAAGATCCGGGCAATGCGGGTGTTGAGGTGATGCTGGCGGCGGTATGCCACCACATATGCCTCGCCACACCGCTTCGCCTCATCGTAACACCCCCGTGGCCCGATGGGATTGACATTGCCGTGATAGGTTTCCGGCGTAGGTACGATATCCGGATTACCATACACCTCGCTGGTGGACGTATAGACAAGTCGTGCATTATGCTTCTTTGCGATCCCCAGGGCAACCATGACCCCCAGGGTATTTGACTTGAGGATCTGGATGGGGTAATGCTCGAATTCAAACGGCGATGCACGGCTTGCCATGTGAAAAACATAGTCCACATGCGTATCCATGGCGATCGGAACCGAGATGTCGTGCTCGATAAAACGGAACCGCTCGTTTTCCTTAAGCGGCTGGATATTGCACATCTGCCCGCTGGCAAAGTTATCGATGCAGGTGACCTCTGCGCCCAAATCGAGCAGGGTCTCGCACATCCATGAACCAAGAAATCCAGCCCCGCCGGTAACGAGAACCTTCTGGTCTTCGAAGGATATCTCTCCAAGGTTTTTCCGGATGGTGTCCAGTTCTGCACGTGAATCAAACGTCATGATTTATTTCCCTTCAGCAGCCCGGATAAAAATGGCCGGAGATCCTTTGCAAATTCTTCCCGCTCGAGCGTCAGTTCGATACTGGATTTCATCCAGCCCAGTTTGTCGCCGATATCGTAGCGGCGGCAGTTCGTGACAAGGCCGAGAGGCCGATCCAGTTTGCGGAGTGCATCGGTGAGCTGGATCTCTCCCCCGTACCCGGAAGGAATCTCATGCAACAGGGGAAAGATCTCCGGTGTAAGAATGTAGCGCCCGATTGCACCGAGGTTCGAGGGTGCGTTCTCCGGTGCAGGTTTCTCTATGATATCATTGATCTCGTATACGCCCTTTTCGATCTCCGTTCCGTCAATAATGCCATAATCCTTGATCTTATTCTCCGGAACCGGTTCCACGGCAATGATCGTGCGGTGGTACCGGTCATAGGCATCTATCATCTGGCGGGTACAGGGCCCGGCATTTTTTGGGGAGATGCAGATCGTGTCCCCGAGCAGGACAGCAAACGGTTCATTGTCACAGTGGCGCTCTGCGTGGAGAACCGCATTCCCAAGACCCCTTTGCTCCCGCTGCCGGATGAAATGGATATCCGGGAAATCCGCAAGGGATTGCAATGACTCTTTGAACGGGTTGTTCTCATGCCCGGTAAACTTTGATTCCAGTTCGAAACACCGGTCGAAATGATCCTCGATGGCCCGCTTGTTGCGCCCGGTGATGATCAGGATATCTTCGATACCGGAGAGGATCGCTTCTTCAACAACGTACTGGATGACCGGTTTGTCGACAACCGGCAGCATCTCCTTGGGCTGGGCTTTGGTTATTGGTAAAAACCGGGTCCCGAGTCCCGCTGCGGGAATGACGACCTTTCGCACGCTCTGTTTTTTTGTCATGAAATCCTCAAAAGGGTGCCAATCTCCGTTACCAGCATATTCCCTCGCGATCCTGCCGGGACAGGATGCGCCGGCCTTCAATGATAATGGTGTGCGCCATGAGATCAAATTCTTTGTCAAGGCGGGAGAACTCCGGCCATTCGGTCATCACCAGGCAGCCATCGGCTCCCCGCAGAGCATCGGCAGCAGTCGGGCAGTACTCGATGGCCGGAAAGATCTTCTTCATATTCGGAGCTGCCATCGGATCATATGCCGAGACCCGGGCCCCGATCTCAAGCAGCATCCGGATTACCGGGACTGCCCGCGAGTCCCGGATATCATCGGTGTTGTCCTTGAAGGCAAGGCCGAGCACGGCAATCCGTTTGCCGGCAAGGGAGCCCGCCCGCTTTTCAAGAATACGAATCATCCGGGAGGGCTGGTGCTCATTGACCGCAAGAACCGATTGCAGTAAAACCGGTTTTTCTCCTGCATGTTCTGCAAGCGAGACGAGGGCTGAAACATCCTTGGGGAAGCAGCTTCCGCCAAAGCCGGCACCGGCATTGAGGAAGAGCGGCCCTATGCGGGGATCGAGTCCCACGCCTTTCATCACTTCGTAGACGTCGATACCCAGGTTCTTGCAGATATTCCCTATCTCGTTGGAGAACGAGATCTTTGTTGCAAGGAATGCATTCGAGGTATACTTGATCATCTCTGCTGCGGAAAGGCCCGTGTGTACCCGGGGTGCCGCAACCGACGTGTACACCTCTTCCACCCGCTTACCGGATCCGGCATCGCTGCTGCCAATGACAAGACGGTCCGGGTTCATGAAATCCGCTACCGCCCGGCCCTCCCGGAGAAACTCCGGGTTCATGGCAAACCCGATCTCGCGCTCTGTCTTTCCTGCTGCCTCAAGAACGGCAGGGCGCACAACATTTTCGGTAGTGCCCGGCGGAACCGTGCTCTTGACAACAACAACGCAATATCCCGGGGTGTCTTTCAGGATCTCCCCGATTGAACGGCTTGCCGACTCAATGTAGGAGAGGTTTGCGCTCCCATCCGGTTTTGGCGGTGTGCCGACACAGATAAAAACAATGTCTGATGCGGCCACGGAGTCATACCCGGCTTCTGCCCGCAACCGGTGCCCGGCATTCTTTTTCAGCAGGTCTTCCAGACCGTCTTCATAGATCGGAGGCCTGCCTTCATTGATCGCCCGGATCTTATCCTGATCGATCTCGATGATGGTCACCTGGTGCCCGAATTCGGCAAAACAGGTGCCGGTGACAAGTCCTACGTATCCCCCGCCGACAATGGATATTTTCATGGACAATTGCTCCT